>DPLM01000076.1 GCA_003541985.1 Deltaproteobacteria bacterium
TCGAATTGCGGATTCTACTGAGCCAATTTCTATACGTTTGCCGCCAATTTTAAGTTGGCCATCCAACCGCCCTAAAAATTCCAGCCGACCATCAGGTAACCACCGTGCCATATCTCCGGTGCGATAAAAGCGCATTCCATTTTGATGAAAAAATCCACCGGAAGAATCGTTACCCAAATATCCAAGGCCAACTCCCATACCGCTGGCAACTATTTGGCCCGAAGCACCAATGCCAACACGGTGATTATTTTCGTCAAGCAGTTGCACTGATGTTCCTCGAACTGGTCTTCCAATTGAAACCCAATCCATATCTTTTAGTGATCCAGGAACAATGACTTCACAACTCGTAAGTACGGAATTTTCCGTGGGTCCATATCCATTCACAACTATTAGGTTCGGAAATTTCGCTTGTATACGGCGAACATGCTCAGCAGAAACAACGTCGCCGCCGGTAAGAATGACATCAAGTCCAGAAAATACTTGCGGAGCACCGTCTACTGCTGTTTGAAACAGCGCCGCAGTAAGCCAAGCAGAATTTAAATTATCTCGAGCGATGCGATCAGCAATTCCCATGAGATCTGACCCTGGACGCTTCCAACACGAAACCAGACCCCCTGACAAAAGTGGACACCAGATTTCGATAGTACTTGCATCAAATGCTAAGGGAGCACTATTCAGCATTCGAGGGGGGCCGCCAGTCTGCATGAACCACTGTTCATGAGTAAGTCGGAGAACTCCTCCATGGTGAATTAATACCGCCTTCGAATCCCCCGTAGTTCCTGAAGTAAACATGACGTACAGGCCAGAATCAATATTCACCCGCGACAACCTATTTTCGAGGGAAATTGGATCTGCTACTGGAGTATCTGCGGCAGGAATCTTAATAATCCTTGAGATGTGCGATCGTAGTTCCGGGGCAATTGAATCAATCTCAATAGCATGATCAACTCCAGCAGCACGCAACTGCTGGCATATCTTTACTTCAGGCGCATCCGCGTCTACGGGTACATAGACGGCTCCAATTCTTGCTGCTCCTAAAAAGCTAACTATTGACTCAACTCCCCTGCCGGCAAAAACCGCAACCCGATCACCTATCTGAGTCCCGGCATGCAAGAGTGACTCAGCAACCGCTGCAGACCATTTTTCAATGGTTCGGTAGCTGAAGTTTTTATCATCTGAAATGACCGCAATCTCATCGCCGTGAGTACTGACTATATCTAAGAACCTATGAGAAATACTTTGGGCATCAAGGTTAGATTCACCTCCACTTTCAAATGCTGCAAGTGAATTCATCTGGTTAACACTGAACATTGGCAAGTCACGTATACGCGTACCTAAACCTTCACCTACTGAATCAATCGTGGCATCAATCAAAACCGACAACCGTTCACTAAGAGACTCTATGGCCTCCCCTTTCAGCATTCCAATTTCTATTTCCAGTGATATCGACTGGTCTTCCCCTTGGTTAGAAAGTAATAAAGATGCTTGAAAAGGCGAGCTTCCAATTGGTTCCCAAGATATGGTCGCACCGGAGATACTTGGGATCTGGTTAATAGTAAATACGCCATCTAGAGGAGTACGGTCGAATGTCTGATCCAAAGACATCGAATTTACTATTGAGCCCACGGACGCTTGACGATGCTCAAGACCATGTTCGATTAGATTCGTAACATCAGATATGACATCTGCGACAGTTCGGTCAAGGGCAACGTTAATTGCCAAAGGCAACATGGATACCCCAAACCGGACCTCGTCGGATGAATCTGCTCCTGAAACAAATGGGAGGCCTACAACAACAGTTTCTCTTCCTACTAAACGCCCCAGCATAATTGCCCATGCGGTGATGAAAGGTGCAATCTCAGGCACAGCTTCATGAGCGGTCTTTCGCGAAGAAGCCTCTATAAGACGTAGGCTATCTGTAAGCGAACTATTCACTGACTCCGATTCCAAACCCCCCCGCAAAGGGATATGGGGTAGATCTCCGTTTAATTTCGACTTTAAATGCGATACCCACCATTCGACATCATCTTGATCCTCTATAAACGAAGCATCAGCACTCATAACTGTACCAGCCTTCACCGAAGGATCACCAGATTCAAGATGGTGAAGTTGACTGACCAAAGACGACATAAGGTTTGCGGCACTGCGGCCATCGATCGCGATGTGATGAACTACAACCAAAAGAGTTGTACTATTTTCTGATGACCAACTAAGAGCGCGAATGCATTCTCCGCGCTCAATATCAAGGGTATGTTTGAGCAGGGCACGAAGTACTCGTTCCGGTGGCTCACAAGCCAACCAATCCATATGCACATCTGACATTTTTGCCGAATCAATAACGCTTACTCCATTGAGTAGCGATCGAGCAGTACGTAAAGTTTCGTGTTGATCTCGAATACGATTTAAGGCAATTTGCAGATTTGAAGGATCAACTTTTCGGTCGAAGGTAATTCTCCATGCAAGGTGGAAAGCGCCTTGTGAAGATGATGCGACATGAGCAAGCAAGTCACGTTCAAGTGAATTAAGACTGTGGCCCGCTTCGGGCAAGTTACGCGTGGTGGG
>DPLM01000160.1 GCA_003541985.1 Deltaproteobacteria bacterium
CGATAATCTTATTGAGAGTGTTGATTTATTGTAGCATTATGCGAACAAATTAAGACTATTTTAAAAAAACTAGATCCTCTTGTTACAAATACGATATAAGACCGCAAGAGTTGATCATACTATCTTCAGCAACCATCTGAGTCAAAGCATGGAGAACTTGGTTAGACTGAGAAAGCTAAGGAATACTTTTCAGAATGAAATCTGCCAATTGCTGGAAATGGGTGGTGAGCTGATGATGGGATTATTGCCAAATGTAATGGACAAGTTGAGCTTGAGTGTCCCTGTTGATCAATTGCAGCTGGAACTGAAAAAAGCTCTTGTGGAACAAACCCAATGGGTCGAGACGATCTTTGAACGAACCGTTCTGATCGCTTCGACGGATCACTATGAAGAAGAAAAAATTAAAGTTCATCCCTTGGCTGCTCCCATAAGTCTGCAGCTACTGGAGAAATTGCTTCAAATCCTCTCTGCTGATCAGCCCTTGTCCCAAGACAAGCTTGATTTCATCAATGATGTGCGCTTGGCCCTTGGTGTTTCTGGGAAAGATGTAGATAAGTTAATTGAACAAATTGATTACCTGCGGCGTCGTAATTTCACAACCAATCTGCTGGAGTTGCTGGAGGAAGAGCAACGCTATTGGGTGGCCCAGATGATCTGGCGTGCAATTCATGCAGATCACCGAGTCGATCAACGAGAATACAAATATGTTGAGACCATCTTGCAATTGATTGAGCATGATCCCCTTCGGTTTAAGCAGTTGTGTCAACTAGATTCCCAAGTTCCCTTCCCTTCGATCATTGGATTGGATCAAAATTTACGTAAGGAGGTCTACCGCTATATCGTTGAAATCATGATGATTGACGATGAATACACTGAAGAGGAAGCTAATTTTGTCCGAGATGTTGGAGAACAGTTAGGCTACGACGCCCATGAACGTGATAAGGTTATCCAACCTGTGGCTTCTGCCCAGATGATTCGAAAAATTCATTTTCAGGACTAACCCCACTCTGTAATGCCCTCCTACCACTTCTACTCCAAAGTTTTTCTCCCCTGAAATAACTACGTATTCGCACTGATTTTGCACTCAACATTCTTACAGCTTGCTACCGGTATGATTTGGTTTCACATAAAAATCAGATCTTCATGAACCTAAACTTTCCAGAGTTTTAAGTGTTTGTCTGTTCTCCCAAAGGAATGTGGTTGATCTTGGCTTGCTATTTAGGGATTGGGTGTACGAGCTTGCCCGAACCTAAACTAACCAAAATAGACCCAGCCGTCCCACAGAATTGGAGTGATCCTTCTACTTCATATTCAAGGGTGCGACCTTGGCTGGCAGATTTCAGGGATGAGCAACTTCAAGCCTTGATTAAGGAAGCTCAAGATAACAGCCCTGGATTGCAGGCTACTGCGCTACGAATTGAACTGGCTCAAAGCAGGCTGAAAGCCTTGGGAGTCAGTAATGGTCCTGACTTCAACACGAGCGTTGGCACCAGCGTCAATCACAGTTACAGCCGTCTCACACCTGACTTGGGAGACTATACTCAAAACTTCAATCTCAACTTTCAGATTTCGTGGGAAGCCGATCTTTGGAATCGCCTCAGCAATCAGGAACGTTCTGCTGCTCTCTCGATCGAAGCACAGATCAGGGACCAACAAGCAAGCCGACTAGCTCTTGCTGCGAGTGTTGCAAGGGCATGGTTTGAGGCAATTGAAACCGTGTCTCAACTTCAACTACTTCAGCAACGCAAGGCAAATCTACTTGATCGCTTGCAGGTCGTGGAGGAGAGCTTCCAACTCAACTTGAATGACGCTCTGGATGTGCATTTGGCACGGTCAGATGTTGCTTCACAGGACAACCGAATTATTGGTTTACGCCTACAACGCAACAAAGCCATTCAGTCCCTGGAAGCCTTGCTTGGGCGTACTCCTACAGGTCAGTTGAGCCTACCAAAAGAATTACCAGATTTACCAGCAATACCGGGAACTGGTCTCCCTTCAGAACTACTTCAGCGACGACCAGACTTGTTAGCAGTGGAACAGCGTCTCAAAGCAGCTGATCAAGCCGCAATTGTTGCTTACAAAGCTCGCTTTCCAAGATTCAGTCTTAACTCTTCCGTAGGGGCTCGGAGCGAAGATGTGGACAAGTTACTGGATCTTGAATCAATGATCTGGTCCTTGGGAGTCAATCTGACCCAGCCTCTTTGGAACGGTACGGAGCTGGAGGCAAATATGGAACAAGCTAACATCCAAACGCGTCTCGTAGCCTTGGACTACAATCGAATTCTTTTGAACGCCCTACAAGAAGTGGAGGCGGCCTTGTCAGCAGAAACTTTGCTGGCTGAGCAGGAAGCTGCCATTCGTCGTTCTGCAACCGAAGCTCGAAATGCTGAAGACCTAGCGGAGGAACAATACGTAACAGGTCTGGTCTCCTTCGTGACCGTGCTGGAAGCTCAACGACGTGCCTTTGATGCCCGTAGCGCCCTGATTCAGGTGCGTAGCGACCGCCTGCAGAATCGCATTCAACTCCACCTGGCGCTTGGTGGTGATTTTGCGCTGCCGGCTCAACCTCCTGCTTCAGGATGACTATGCGCTGGTTTCGACTGATTCTTCGCATCGCACTGCTTGTGGTGGTCATTGGTGGTGGCGTTTGGGGTACGCGCACCATCTTAGAACAGAAAACCAAAGCCCAAAGAAGACCTCCCCCGCCTGCAACCCGTCTGACAGTTGAGGCAATTCAGGTGAAGCCCATTGATTATCAAATCAATGTCAACACCTTCGGTACCATCCAGCCACATACCCAAAGTACACTAGTTTCACAAGTCTCCGGAAATATTTTGCGGATTGCGCCAAGCTTCCGAGATGGTGGATTTTTTGAAAAAGGAGCGCTGCTACTGGAAATTGATCCCACTGAATACGAAGCTGAGGTTCGCTTGACAGAGACGACCTTGACGCAGTCCTATTTAGCACTCAAAGAAGAACAGGCACGTAGTCAGCAAGCTATTCGCAATTGGCAACGCCTTGGCCAAAAAGGATTTCCAAGCGATCTGGCGATGCGCAGACCCCAGTTGGAGGTTGCCAAATCAGCAATCGAAGCTGGACGCATTCGTTTAGGAAAAGCAAAAAGGAATCTGGAGCGCACACGTATGGTTGCCCCGTATGCTGGACGCATCATGGATCAAATGGTAGACATTGGTCAGTATGTTGGGACTGGAACACCACTCGCTAAGATCTATTCGACTGATTACGTTGAAGTTCGATTGCCTTTGCATAGTGCCCAACTGGAATACATCAATCTTCCAGAAGAATATCGTTCAAGCCGCAAAAAGCAGCAGAATGGACCTGTCGTTCAATTTGAAGCTCGCACTGGCCAACAGGCTTTTCCGTGGGAAGGACGGATCTCGCGTACTGAAGGTGTCTTCGATCCTAACAGTAGGCAACTTCACGTCGTGGCACAGATCCGTAACCCCTATGAATATCAGAAGGACGGGAAACCACCCCTGAAGATCGGACAATTTGTAGCCGCTGAGATTGAAGGCCGATTGATTAAGAGCGCGCTGGTCATTCCACGTCAAGCCATCTACCAGGGTAACGAGGTTGTGTTAGTTCGGGACAACAAACTCCATCGTCAACCAGTCGATATCCTCTGGAGCAATGCAGAAGAAGCTGTGATCAGTGAGGGACTGACAGCAGGTGACTTACTGACACTGACTCCAGTAGGTTCACTACCCAGTGGAACTGAAGTCAACACCCTGCTCGAAGGACGATCTATCCAGGAGGGAACACCCGACCAGAATCGACAGCGTGAGCGTTCGGTTAGGCCGGGAGCTGCCGATGCCACAAATAACAATGCCGGTGGCAAAGCACCTCGACAGAATGTCGAAAAAGTAGCTACCACTCGCTGATCTTTCCAAAACTCTCAGGTTGTACAAGGTTTCATGAACGGCTCCATACGCTGGTTTGCTCGAAATACCGTGGCAGCCAACCTCCTGATGGTTTGTATCCTGATCGCAGGAGCATATTCGCTCTTTACCAGAGTTCCCCTCGAAGTTTTTCCTTCCATTGAATTGGAACAAGTCAATATCCGCACCCCTTTCCCAGGTGCTACTCCAGCAGAAGTGGAGGAGGGGGTAACAGTTCGCATTGAGGAGGCAATTCAGGATATTGAAGGAATCAAGAAGATGATCTCAACCTCATCGGAGGGTTCTTCGAACATCCGAATTGAATTGGAAAATGGTTATAATCCTCAACTACTAAAAGATGAAATCACTACACGTGTTGAAGCTCTAAATACGCTTCCTGATGAGGTGGAACGCTCAGTCATCAGTGTCCCAACATCAGCATGGCAGCGAGAGGTAGTCAGTGTAGCATTGGCTGGCCCGCTCAGTGAGCGAGAATTGCGGGATATGGCCTTACAGATTGAAGAGGACATCCGTGCTTTGCCCGATGTCACTCAAGCCCAAGTGGAAGGTATTCGCCCCTATGAGCTTTCAATTGAAATTTCAGAACAAACACTCCGAGAATTCGGGCTGACCTTCAGTGAAATTTCAAACATCATCCGCCGACAATCACTTAATCTGTCCGCAGGCAGTATCAAGACCAATGGTGGAGATGTGCTGATTCGCACTAAGGGCCAAGCTTATGTTCAAAAAGAGTATGAAGACCTGGTGATCCTTTCCAGGCCAGATGGAACCCGTTTGCGATTAGGCGACATCGCTACAATCAAAGATGATTTCGATGAAACTCCTATTATCACCAAGTTTAACGGGCAACCTGCATTAACTGTCGAGGTTTATCGAATTGGTGACCAGAACGCAATCACTGTAGCAGCTGCTGTCCGGAGGTATATCGCAGAGAAAAGTGCTTTGCTTCCAGAAGGAATCACACTAGAAACTTGGCGAGACAGTTCCAAGACTGTCTCAGCGCGCCTGCAAACTTTAACCGGCAGTGCCCTGCAGGGAGGAATACTTGTTCTGCTACTATTGGGATTGTTTCTTCATCCCTCAGTCGCTTTGTGGGTATGTATCGGCATTCCCGTGAGTTTTATGGGGGGTGCGTTGTTGATGCCAGAACTCGGAGTCACCCTGAACACTATCAGTTTGTTTGCCTACATTCTTGTGCTAGGAATTGTGGTGGATGATGCAATTGTCACAGGAGAGAATGTATACAGTCACCTGCGTCGAGGCACCTCACCCCAAGTGGCAGCAGAAAAGGGAACGTCTGAGGTGGCTGTTCCGGTAACTTTTGGAGTGCTGACAACCATGGTGGCTTTTGTACCATTATTAATGGTGGAAGGACGTCGAGGCGCGATTTTCGAGCAGATCCCATTGATAGTTATTCCTGTGCTGATCTTCTCACTAATTGAATCCAAATGGATTCTTCCAGCCCACCTTTCCAGTATACGTTTGGATCATGAAGGAGCAATTCTAAGTCATATTTCCAGATTACAGCGCTGGATTGCTAACGGTTTAGAGGCCTTCATATTCCGAATTTACCGCCCCCTACTCAATCTTTCACTGAGCGAGCGCTACATGACGATTGCCATCTTTTTGGTGGGTGGCGCGCTGTTGACAGCACTGATTATGAGTGGCTGGGTGCGCTTTATTTTCTTCCCACGTATTCAGAGTGAAGTTGCTCGTGCTACATTGGTGATGCCAGCAGGCACACCGTTTATGACAACTTCGGCTTATGTGGATAGAATGACTGAAGCAGCGCTGAGACTTCAAGAAAAGTATCGTGATCCAGAAACTGGACAAAGTGTTGTAATCAACATTCTCTCCAACAGTGGTACTACCGGAGGAAAGTCATCTGGTCAAAGCAACCGCGGTAGAGTCTTTTTTGAGATTGAGGCACCCGAAAAACGCAAAATTGATGTAACTACTAATGATTTGGTTCGCGAGTGGCGTAAGTTAATTGGCCCATTGCCAGGTGCGGAAAGCCTGAATTTCCGTGCAGAAATTGGTCGAACTTCGAATCCGATTGACATCCAACTCTCTGGTAACGACTTCGGCGAGTTGCAGGCTATCGCAGAACAGATCAAGTCCAAGCTTCGCACTTATCCACAAGTCTTCGACATTGAAGACAGCATCTCTGATGGCAAGGAAGAGCTACAACTAAGACTACTGCCCGCTGCTGAAACTCTGGGTGTCCGCTTAGATGATTTAGCACGTCAAGTAAGAGAAGGATTCTTTGGAGTAACTGTACAAAAAATCCAGCGCGGACGTGACGAGGTTAATGTCATCCTGCGCTACCCAGAAATTGAACGAGCGACTCTGGCTTCGCTGCAAAATATGACGATCCGAACTCCGGGTGGTGTGGCCGTTCCATTTGCAGAAGTAGCTAATCTGGAGCCAGGTAGAACTCCAGCAGCGATCACACGCATCGATCGAAAAAGAACGATGAACGTTACGGCCGACGCCAACAAAGAGAAGGCCAATTTGGAGGCGATTAAGAATAATTTGGAAATTTTTTTAAAAGAGGCCGTTCGATTCTATCCCAATGTGAAATACTCATTGGAAGGTGAGGCAAGAGAACAAAGGGATTCCTTCAATACACTCTTTTTTGGGCTGTTGGGGGTTTTATTCGTAATCTATGCCCTGCTAGCAATCCCTCTCCGTTCCTACTTACAACCAATGATTGTGATGACTGCTATCCCCTTCGGAGCCATTGGTGCTGTGCTTGGGCATTGGATTATGGATTTAGATCTTACTATCATGAGTTTGATGGGGATACTTGCATTAACGGGCGTCGTAATTAACGACAGTCTTGTCCTCGTCCATTGTGTAAATCGATCACGAAACGATCTAGGGATGAACGTAACAGAAGCCATCAAGGTAGCAGGAGTTGGTCGCTTCCGTCCGATCCTGCTCACTTCACTCACAACATTTGCTGGTCTCGCTCCAATTATTTTTGATAAGAGCACTCAAGCTCAATTTCTGATCCCAATGGCCGTTTCCCTGGGATACGGCGTCTTATTCGCCACATTCACCACATTGCTAATCATTCCTGTCAATTATCTGATTCTCAATGATTTCTCAAGAGCTTGGTACTGGTTGATTCATGGAACCGAGCCACCAACTCTTAAGGTCAAAGCACCAGTTGTAGCGTCAGATAATCCCCTTGGTGTATCTTCGATTGGAGATTCAGACTCATCTTTGGAATCAAAAAGACGTGGTAATTTAGAAGAAGAAGAGATTGAGAAGTCTCCTCTGTCTCGCTCTCAAATGATGCAGCATACAATCATCTCACTTGATGACAAAAAGCCTGATCTCCTAAATGACACAACTCCTGATAACCAATCACCAGCAGTAAACCCATTACATGCAGCCGCCCTCTCCAAAGAATCTCTTTTGGGAACTGAAGAAGGAGATACAGATGAAGATAAAGAAGAGTTGTCTCCGTTATCACAGCCTTCCATC
>DPLM01000320.1 GCA_003541985.1 Deltaproteobacteria bacterium
TCCAGTTTAGCGATCGATAGAAGAAAGCTGTCAGGATTAGCGCATAGGCTGCAGCAACTGCGGCTGCCTCTGTGGGTGTAGTTGCTCCACCGTAGATCCCAAAGAGCAGAATGACAGGCAGCATTAGTGCTGGGAAGGCTCGGAGTGTTACTCCGGGCATTTCTCTCAAAGGAACTGGAGCCTCAGCTTTCAAGTTTAGTGTCTTGGCCTTGTAGGCGATCATCATCATTAGAACCAGTCCCATTAGTAGCCCAGGAACAACACCACCCAGAAACAGATAGCCAATTGATGCATCTGAGACGAGTGAATAGAGGACCATTGGGATTGATGGTGGGATAATCGGGCCGATGGTTGCGGAAGCCGCAGTAATAGCTGCTGCAAAACCAGGCGTGTAGCGATTATCTTTTGTCATCATTTTGATGATGACCTTGCCAATTCCGGCTGCATCGGCAATGGCTGAACCAGACATTCCTGAGAAAATGATGCTAGCCACCACGTTTACATGACCCAGCCCACCCCGGAATCTTCCGACCAACGCCACGCAGAATTGAAGCAGACGATCTGAGACTGTTCCAGCGTTCATGATATTGGCTGCCACGATGAACAGTGGCACAGCCAGTAGCACGAAGCTCTCGTAGAGTCCTTGAATGATTTGCTCAGCTGCCAGGGCGAGATCTTGTCCATTAACTGCCAGAAAAGCGATTGCACCAACGATGATCGAGTGAGCAATCGGGGCACCCAGAGCAGCTAAGCCGAAAATTGCCACTAGGCAGAGAATAAAGGCTTCACTCACCGTAATGCTCCGCAGAGTGAGAGATGCCGCTTTCGAAATCCTGATCTCGAATAATTTGTACCAGCCGCCAGAAGTATCGCCCAAGCACTCCAAGCACGAAGAGCAGATAAATTCCAAAGATGTAGTCTAGGCGGATCTTCAGGGAGGAACTGCTCTCGATCTTCATGAATTCTATGTAATCTGCAGTTGCTGGAAGTGAAACAGCATAGGCAACCAGGAAGATGACAGCAGCTAAGCCAGCCATCAAACGACGCAATTTATGTGGAGCGGCTAGATAGAGGATGTCAAAGCGTACGTGATCCTGATCTCGTAAGAGTAGGCCACAACCCCAGAAAACTGTCCAAAGCCAGGTGATCAGACAGGCTTCCAAGGTCCAACTGAGGGGATGGTTGAAAATATAGCGGAAGATGATCTGAAGCATGAAGCTGCAGAACATGGCCGCTAATAAAAGGACGGCCACGCTGTCAGCGCCAATCTTCAGCCAACGTGAGAAAGGCACGAGGGGTAGTAATCAGCGAATGGCGTTGACTCGCTCAACAACTCCCTTGGGCCATTCCTTCGAGAAGTCGGAAGCCAGGTACATTTCTTGGGCTCGCTTGCGGAAGGCATCCACGTTTGGAGTGTAGACTTGCAGTCCTTCATTGCGGAAGAAGTCTTCCAGCAGTGCTTCTTGTGACTCGACGTTAATGCTGATCACCATCATCGCGTCGTTAGCTGCCTTCTTTAGTTGGTCTTGCTGGGCAGCGGTCATTCCGTCCCAAGTTTTCTTGCTGAGAGCCAAGAAGTTCATGTCTGCCAGGTGGCCAGTAAGAATGATCTGCTTGGTAACCTCATAGAACTTCTTGTCCTTATCGGTGGGCAGTGGGTTGTCCTGTCCATCGATTGCACCTGTCTGCAGACCAGTGTAAACCTCTGTAAAGGCCATTGGGGTTGGATTGGCACCCAAGGCTTTCCCCAGAAATTGCCAGGCATCAGTGCCAGGCATGCGTAGTTTGACTCCAGCCATATCGTCTGGAGTCATCACTTTCTTGTCGGTGCGCAGGTTCAGGTGTCGTTTGCCGAAATACATCACGCCCAACAATTTGACCCCGAGCTTGTCTTCAGCCATTTGGAAGAATTCATTGCCGATATCGCTGGAGAATACCTTGCGCTGATGGTCCGCATCACGCAGCAGATAGCCGGCTGTGAAAACAGACCAATCTGGAATTAGCTTGGCCAATTCCTGGGCAGAGGTGATTGACATCTCCAGATTGCCCCGGGCAATTGCGGTCAACTCAGTACCCTGCTTAAAGAGAGTAGCGTTGTAGTGGGGTTGGTAGTCGGCAAAGCTGCTGACCTTGGCGGCAAATACATTCTGCAGACCTTGGCTGCGTAGATCAGTCTCTGTACACGGACAGGACATGCGCAGCGTCACTTTGTCAGCAGCCGAGCTTGATAGGGCAATCAGGCTACTACCCAGAACAAGTCCAGCAGTAACAAGTCCGGTCAATAATTTGTGGCTGAATCTCATGGTCGGTTTTCTGTGATTGAAGGTGAAGAGAAGTTGCTCAAACTAAGCAAAAGGGCACCACTTGATGACCTGAAAAAGCCTAAATGTCGATCTTTTTTTGAAAATGTAATTTTGAACAAACCAACTCTTTATAGATCGTTGATGCTTCAAAATCAGGAGTTTCCCCTTCTGTAAATGCTTTGAAATAAATGGCAAAGTTGTCCAACTTTCGTACTCTCTCCGAAATACTGATCATTTTTCTTTTGACCTTTTAGAATGAAGTTTTTTTGTTTTTTTTGCTATTTTCAAGTGTGAGAACGTCATTATGTAGATGATGATTAATTTATCAAACAATTTTATTCCTTATATTAGTTAATTAAATCAGTATTTAGTATGTATTTTATATGCATCTCAAGAGAGCAATGGTGGTCTATTAGTTTTCCCACTGGAGTGATTTCAAACTTTTTTCATTTACCCCTCTATGGCCAAATCTACATCTTTCTCAAGAGAGCCAGAAAACAGTTGTACAATTGCTGTCGGTCTTCTCGGAGCTGGCTTCATTGGACAAATGCATGCTTTGGCTCTAAGAAATGCAGCTACATCGATGTGGGAACCAAAGATTCAAGTGCGCCCCAAGATTCTAGCAGAGGTTGATTCTGAGCTTTGTGCGAAAGTTGGAGAGCGATTTAACTGGGAAGAAGGTACAGGAAACTGGAGGGATATCATTGATGATCCAGAGATCAATCTCTTCATTAACGCTGGCCCGAATCATATTCACGCTCAGCCCACGATTGCAGCAGCAAAAAGAGGCAAACATGTCTTTTGTGAAAAACCCTTAGCTTCTACTGCAGATGAGGCTTTTCAAATATGGGATGAAGTTTCAGAGACTGGTGTTATCCAGATGTGTGCGTTCATGTACCGTTCTATTCCTGCGTTGAATCTTGCGCGTGAAATGATCAAGTCTGGTGAAATTGGTGAGGTTCGTCACTTCAGATCTCGATTCTTACTAAACATGCTCACGGACGATGGCAACCTTTCCTGGAGATTCAGTAAGTCTCAAGCAGGCTTGGGCGCTATGGGAGACCTCGGTTCACATCATGTTGACCAGGCAAGGTTCCTCGTAGGTGAATTAGTTCGTGTTGGTGCATTGACCAAAACTTGGTCCACAGACAAACAACAGAAAATTCTAGATGTGAATGATGATGCCTTTGTGTGCGCTGCTGAGTTTGAGAACGGTGCAACCGCTAGTTTTGAAGCTTCTAGAGTTGCAAAAGCACATAATCTGGGAGGCTGGATCGAGGTAGATGGAACAAAAAAATCCTTATCTTTTCAGATGGAACGACTCAACGAACTAGCCATTTATGAACCGAACAAGGGGCCACGCACACAACTAGTGACTCAAAAAGGACAACCTTACAGCGATTTTTGGCTTCCTTCAGGAATTCAGGGACAGCATCCACTGGGATGGAACGAATGCTTTGCACATCAAACTCGCCACATACTGGAAGCCATTGCTGTATCGAAAAATCTTTCGCCTAGGGGAGACTTTAAAGACGGCTACCGAGTTGCGGAAGTGATAGAAACAATTGCGAGATCCGCAGAATCAGGAAGGTTTGAGTATGTAAATTACCGGGAACGATTAAGCAAAGCGGATTCAAAGACAAAGTGAGCCTTAGTTCAGCAAAAATAGATGTGATGCCTTGCCCGAGAATCATCCCAATAGAGGAACAAGCAGATGAGTGAAATTGATATTGATGAACTCCGTAGTCGCTTTGGTCGTCGCTTACGCATTGGATTTGTTGGTGGTGGACGAGATTCTGTAATCGGAGAAACCCATTTGGCTGCAATGCGAGTTGATGGTTTTTTCGAACTCTATGCAGGAGTTTTTTCTGTAGACCCTACAGTTTCTGCAGCCACTGCAAGAGCAGAATTTATTGACGCCAATCGAGTTTACGGCAGCTTCAACGAAATGGCTGAAAAAGAGGCGCAACGAGAAGATGGGATTGAAGTGGTGTTGATTGCAACTCCTCCCCATATCCATTTTGAGGCAGCAAAAGCATTTCTGACAAGAGGAATCGATGTTATCTGCGAAAAACCGATAGCTGTTAACAGAGAACAGGCTGTGCAGCTAGATGAGCTGGCCCGGCAGCATGGCCGACTGTTTTGCCTTACCCATTGCTACACGGGTTATCCAATGGTCCGTGAAGCTCGCGCAATGGTTCGTTCTGGCCAGCTTGGGAAAATTCGCATTCTCGAGGCCGAACTAGCCGCAGGAGATCCAGGTGTGAGCTTCGAACCAGAAAACCCTGCAGATCGTCATTGGCGCTTTCGGGAAAACATCATGGGCAAAGAAGCAATTCTTGGTGAAGTAGCTTCGCATGCCCATCACCTTCTCCATTACATTTATGGAGAGGAGATCAGCGCAGTATCTGCAGAAATGTCCACCTTCGTACCTAGGCGGGCGGTATATGACAACGCTTACTTGACTACCCGCTATGCCGGGGGTGTGCGTGGTCGAATATGGGGGAGCTACATTGCTGCGGGTAATGATCATGGACTTTGTTTCCGAATCTACGGTGAGTTAGGTGGTCTGAAGTGGCATCAGGAGGATCCAGAAATTCTTTGGTTCAAACCGATCGGTGGCAAGGCACAAAGAATCGCTCGTGGATATCAAGATTTATCTTTCTGGGCATCTAGGGGCAGCCGATTTAGACCAGGACATCCAGAAGGGTATGCGTTGGCATTTGCCAATCTCTATGCAGATTTTGGTTGTGCT
>DPLM01000197.1 GCA_003541985.1 Deltaproteobacteria bacterium
TGAAGCTTGCAGAGGAGAGTCTGAAACCCCATTTTAATGTTCAGAGAAAGATTTTGGATTATCTTAAGCACGCACAATTCTGAGTTCATTCTGATAACTAAGGCACCTTCACTCGATCGAGTGCACCCTTCCTTGACTCGCGTCTATCAGTAGCTTTCTTTTTGGTTGGGTACCTTGAGTGTTCAATACCAAACTGCCCTCACCGTGCAAATTATGTCGGGCACTATCTAGAAACGCCCGAATAACAATCTGCCCATCAAAGGCCTTATCTGAAACACGAGGAGGTCGAATTCGTGCCGGCACCCTTACAAAACCAGAACTATCCAACACTGTCATGCTGGGAAGTCGCAAATTGTAATAATCACTTTCAAGGTAGACTTTCCCTGCAGCTCTTACGACTTTACTACTTTTCAGGTCAGCCAGTTGTAAAGTCAGCGTCATCTTTTGAGTATTGAATTCACTTAAATCCACAACTTCTGGTGTCAAGTTCATGAAGATCTGAGTTTTCATGTTTTCAAGCTTAGCAGAAAGTTCATCCAGATATTTCACTTTACTGAGTCTTTGACCGGGAAGCATTTCAATAGAAGAAACACCATTGTTGACTAATAGTTTCCCCTCTGTCATTGAGATCGTAGTACCTGACCTGGGCTTCTCTTCCATTCTGAATACAGTACCGTCAACCTTAATTTTCGCCTGAGGTGTCTGTATCGAAGCGATCTGTTGCCCTGGCAAGAAATTCGCTCGAAGACTACCCGTATGAAGCTGGATTTCTATCTCGAAAGCTCGATTTATTATGTTTGCTTCTAGCGCCTTTTTAATACTGAGCTTGGTGTTTTCAAAAAGGCGAATTTTTGACCCATTACGAAAAAGAATCGTGACTCTCCCATCTTTGCCTGTCTCTAGGATATCTTCTTCTCCCAAAAAACTTCCGGAACGTGCAACTAACTTCCTGCCTGTTTGCTTGGGGGTCATTTGGATCAAACCATCCAACTCATGAATGGATGCCACTGGAACACCTACTTGGGCTTTTAAAGGACTATTAAAAATAAAAACTAGGAGTCCAATAATTAGAGTAAAGCGATAATTGGTTAAACTGAGATTGTTCATAGATTAATGAATTGAATGGGGTTTTACCTTGCTGTTGAGGATGCAAGGTAAACACCTTTCGATCAGAGAATATCCCGTAGACGATACCAAGTTGTTCCCAGAAGAAGAGCAGGCATTCTAAACAAAGGTCCACCAGGAAATGGAAGATGGGGTATTTGTGACATTACATCAAATCTCTCAGCAGTTCCGCTGATTACTTCGGCCATCAATTTTCCAGCTAATCCTGTCAGTGCTACTCCATGGCCTGAAAATCCCTGGGCTAAAAACACATTTGGAGCCAACCTCCCAAAATTTGGCATTCGATTCATTGTGATTCCTACCAGCCCCCCCCAACCATATTCCAATTTTACATCAACTAAGGAAGGGAAAACTTTCAACATTCTCTTTCTAAGGTAGTTCCTAACGTCCACAGGAGGGATCCTCGAATAGCTAACTCCCCCACCAAATAATAATCGCTGGTCTGCAGACAGCCGGAAATAGTCGAGAACAAAGTTAACATCAGCAACTGCAATATTCTTTGGTAGCAGTTGCCCTGCTCTAGTTGATCCAAGTGGCTCAGTAGCTATCATGTAGGTGCCAACTGGCATCAACCGCTGACTTAGTTTCTTGCCCAATGATCCAAGGTAAGCATTTCCAGCCAAAACCAAGTAATTAGTCTTTAGAGAAGCATTTGGTAAAGACAGCGAAACTTCATCTTTCTCTAACCAATTTTGTACAGGTGATTCCTCGAAAAGATCGATCCCCATTTCCTGGGCGGCCTTCGCCAAACCAAGAGTATATTTCAGTGGGTGGAGGTGGCCACTTTGCTGGTCTTTAACACCCGCAAGATATCGTGTTGAAGCGACCTGGTCCATTAGAGAATTGCCTTCCAACCACTCCAAATCGTAGTTGTAATGGCTTATCAAATCTTCTCTAAAATCGCTCAGTTCGCGAACTTGCCGGGTTTTGACAGCCGTGTGAACATGCCCCCACTGCCAATCGCAATCAATATGGTGCTTTTCCACCAATTCATGGGTCACCTGGATCGCTTCTAGTGACAATTCCCAGAGTTTTTTTGCTTCAGATTCTCCAACCAATTTACGCACTGTGGGCATCTCCGAACCGAAGCCAAAGATGAATTGACCACCATTTCTACCGGATGCTCCATGACCAATCTTTTGTGCTTCAAGTACACAAACTTGAAAACCTTTCTCAGCAAGATGAATCGCAGAGGAAAGGCCCGTCACACCTCCTCCGACAACACAGACATCGTACCTGTGCTCACCTTCCAATTTAGTAGTTAAAATTCCAGAATAAGTGCTAGCTTGGTAGTAATTTTCTTCCGTCATATTTCTGAGGAGAATCAAGTCAGGGGTGGAAGTTTTTCATGAAGTAAACTCAAAAGTTTTTGAAAATCTTTTGGTTCTGCTACAGAAAATTCCATTATTTCTTGTGATATTGGATGTTTAAAGCCCAACTCTGCAGCATGGAGTGCTTGCCGAGTAAAAGACTGCAAGGCCAGAACAACGTCATCAGGCATATGCTTTGTCTTTCCTAATTGCCCATAAACGGGATCACCAACCACGGGGTGTCCTTGCGAACTGAAATGTACCCGTATCTGATGGGTTCGACCAGTCTCTAATTCGCAAAAAATGTGGGTCAGGCCATCCCAATTGGCTAACTGAGTCCAATGAGTTGTTGCAGCACGGCCATTTTCTATGATCGCCATCATTTTTCGATCTCGGGGGTGCCTCCCAATTGGGGCCTCAATCGTCCCTTGAAGAGTAACAAGATTACCCCAAACCAGTGCGCTATAAAGACGGTGGATTGAATGTTTTTTGAACTGATGGGCTAGCCGTTGGTGGGCTTGATCATGTTTGGCAACTACCAGAATACCTGAGGTGTCCTTATCCAACCTGTGAACAATTCCAGGCCGCTGGACTCCCCCTATTCCGGATAAATCTTTACAGTGATGTAAAAGCCTTTGAACAAGCGTACCCGTATAATTGCCAGGAGCTGGATGTACAACAAGACCAGCTGGTTTGTTT
>DPLM01000075.1 GCA_003541985.1 Deltaproteobacteria bacterium
GTTTCAGAATAGCATGAATATTTGAAATTGATTTGGGAAAATGAATAAGCTACTTCTGCAACGCTCAGACCCCCCTTGGAAAATGAGGGTATTTGCGTTGCATCTTAAAGGGGGTCTTGTATCTTGCTGCTTTTACAAAACTTTCAAAGACTTGCGAACTATCTTCCCAGTCACTCTGGAGAATCGCTTGAACGAACCAGCTGCCCATCTCAAATCGCTTGTCCGCACGATTCCTGACTTTCCCAAACCTGGAATTCTTTTTAGAGACATCACGACCTTATTAAGTAATCCTGCTGCATTTCAGGAGACTCTTCAGTTGCTGGTCAGTCGCTATCGCAATACAAAGCTTCACGCTGTCTGTGGCATTGAATCAAGAGGCTTTCTCATCGGTGCTCCACTCGCCTTGAAATTGGGGATTGCCTTCGTGCCTATTCGTAAACCTGGAAAACTCCCTGCGGCTATCGAAAGGGTCGAATATGTGCTGGAATATGGAACAGACTCTTTGGAAATTCATAAAGATGCACTTCAACCCGGTCAGCGAGTACTATTGGCAGACGATCTCCTGGCAACGGGTGGAACCATTTCAGCAGCTGCTCAACTTGTTCAGCGATTGGACACTATCGTTCATGAAGCAGCTTTCATTATTGAATTGGAAGGCCTTGGTGGACGCGAGAAACTGTCATGTCCAGCCTTTTCATTAATGCGCTTCACAGAGGCGTGATGGCTGATTCGTACAGAAAGATCTGCGATTGGGAAGAAGCGAAAAAGCGCGCTCAAAGTTGGAAAAAAGCCGGGCAAAGGATTGGTTTCACAAACGGTTGCTTTGATATTCTTCACGCAGGCCATGTCCGCTACTTGCAAGATTCGGCAACTCAAGCTGACCAACTGATTGTGGGTTTAAATTCCGATGCTTCTGTTAAAATCTTGAAAGGAAGCAACCGTCCAATTGTTGCTGAAGATGATCGAGCATATGTCCTCAGTGGGCTGGAAGCTGTCGCTGCTGTCATCATTTTTCAAGAAGAAACACCCTTTGAACTTATAGAGTGGCTAGAGCCGGATGTGCTTATGAAGGGTGGTGACTATGTAGCTGACGAGATCGTGGGTTATGATTCCGTCATAAAGAGAGGAGGGGCGGTAAAGGTATTGCCTTTTCTAGATAGCCGCTCTACGACAAATATCGTTCAACGTATTCGAGAACTTACAACATGATAATCGTTACTGGAGGAGCCGGCTTTATTGGCAGCAATTTGATCTGGGGACTCAATCGGATAGGTTATGAAGACATTCTTGTGGTGGACAATCTTTCTCAAGCTGAGAAGCATCGAAATTTAAATTCCCTAAAGATTGCTGATTTTCTCGATAAAGAAGATTTCCTAGCTTTGTTACCAAAATTAGATAATGTCCAGACCATTTTTCACCAAGGCGCCTGTTCCTCGACAACAGAAACAGACGGACGCTACATGATGGAGAACAACTATCAGTTCTCCAAAACTCTGCTTCACCACTCCTTAGAAAATAAGATCGACTTGCTATATGCCTCCAGCGCTTCAGTTTACGGAGATGGTATAGCAGGATTTCGTGAAGAGAGAGCCTGCGAGTGGCCTCTCAACGTTTATGCATTCTCCAAATTTTCATTTGACAACTACGTTAGACAGCGTCTATCGCAAGCTTCTTCACAGGTTTTGGGCCTGCGCTACTTCAATGTCTATGGCCCCCAAGAAAATCACAAAGGCAAGATGGCTTCTGTTGCCTTTCATCTCTTTGGACAACTTGCCCATGGTCAGAAAATGAAATTATTTGCCGGAAGTGAGGGCTTTCGTCGAGATTTTATCTTCGTAGATGATATCGTGCAGATGAACCTGCATTTCTACCAGACCAAGGGCAGTGGAATCTTTAATGCGGGTACAGGGAAAGCAAGAAGTTTTCAAGACATCGCTACCACCCTACAAATGCTGGAACCAGAAGGCCAGATCGAAATCATACCGTTTCCTGATCACCTCCGAGGCAAATATCAAGAATTTACTGAGGCCGATACGCGTCTTCTGCATAAAGCAGGTTACGAGCGTCCAATCACTACCTTGGAAGACGGGATACGTCAATACTATGATCTCTGGAAGCGAACTGGCGGCTACCGTCGGGAGTAAATCTGTGACTTCATTTCCAAAAATCAAAGCCATCCTGTACGACATGGATGGGCTCCTTCTGGACACAGAAAAATTTTACACTGATGTAACACAAGAGATTGTCTCAAGATTCGGGGAGAATTTTGAATGGTCCCATAAGTCACAAATGTTGGGGCGACCTGCCCTCGAATCCGCAAGAACCCTGGTTAGGGTGCTGGAATTGCCTATCCAGCCAGAGGACTATCTTGCGGAGCGGGAAGCACTGCTCAACCAACGTTTCCCAGAAGCAGAGGCGATGCCGGGAGCAATCGAACTGACCAGGCGAATGAAGAAAGCTAGAGTACTTCAAGCAGTAGCTACTAGTTCAACCAAAGAGGCATATACTCTCAAGACTACAAAGCATCATGAATGGTTTAGAGAGTTTGATGCCATCGTCACTGGAGATCATCCTGATATTCAAAACGGCAAGCCTGCACCAGACATTTTTCTAGTCGCTGCAAAAAAACTTCGGGTTCTTCCGCGCGAATGTCTTGTTTTCGAGGACGCGCCAGCCGGTGTCGAAGCAGCAAAGGCTGCTGGGATGAGTGTGGTAGTGGTTCCAGATCCCCAACTGAATCAAGAAATGGTGAAAAGTGCAGACCTAAAGCTTAATTCCCTACTAGAATTTAAACCAAGTGATTGGTGCCTACCAAACTGAGTTTAATTTCATTCTACCTGATTCACTTGACATTCGGAGAATTCACATTCCTACACCCCAAAAACCTTGGCGGACTTGCTGCCAGCTTGCTGTCCTACTAGCCTCTTTGACTTTTACACCCATTGTTCTCGTTCCAGATAAGATAGAACCAATTCTGATGGGGATGCCACGTACCCTTTGGTTAGGTATGTTAATTTCTCTCGGATTTTTCGTACTCACTCTCTGGGGAGCTTTTCTCCTTACACGAAAAAATGAGAACGATTGATGTGGTTTGGTATCTTCCTGCTGGCATATCTTATTGGCATAGTCTACGTGCTACGTCTCTCTCAAATTGCTGAAGTTGGACCTGCCAGTGAGTACAGCTATCGCTTCGCTGATTCCAATATTGGTAGTGTCCTAGGAGTTCTCACATTCTCCGCCACGCTTTTCAGTAGTTTCACTCTATTAGGGCTTCCTGATTTTTTTCGAAGCCATGGGGTAGGCACCTGGATTTTTCTTGGTGTTACAGATATGGCAATGGCTTTTTTAGCGCTCTGGTTTGGCCTAAAAGTCCGTGAGAAAATCAATGTACAGGGGTTTGAAAGTGTCAGTGAAATGTTGGCAAAGACCTATCATGCAGATTGGGTTCGTTTCATCTACTGGGCTGGGATTTTTGTGTTTCTACTTCCCTACGTAGCTATTCAAATCAAAGGAGTCTCTAGCTTTTTATCGGTTGCTTTTCCTGCAGATATTCCGAACTGGATTTGGTCTCTATTTATCTTTCTAGCCATTCTAGTTTACAGCTACTTGGGAGGTCTCAAGGCCATCATTTACACCGATGCAATCCAAGGGTTGATTCTGCTGATGATCACAATGTTGATCGCTACAATCTGTCTGGATCAG
>DPLM01000150.1 GCA_003541985.1 Deltaproteobacteria bacterium
GATTATCCCAAAGCAGATCACATGGTTTATCATGATCTGGTGGAAGCTTTAGATGGCAAGATAGAAGCCTTGTCAATTGAAGACTGTCATTGCAAGAATGATCTTGAGTTGTTCGAGAAATTCAAAAAAACAACGGCGATTGTTGGCTTCGTCGATATCTCTGTCAGCAAAATTGAAGTCGTTGACGAAGTTGTCGAGAGGATGAAATACGTTCTACAGGTCTTGCCGCAGGAACGTCTGATCGCAGCACCAGATTGCGGCCTCGGTTTTCTCGGAACTCGCCTATCAATGGAAAAACTCAATGTACTTTGCAATGCAGCGAATCAAATCTAGTGCTCAAGTGTGCACCAGGCTAAAAACCATACCCTGGAAGCAGGAGCATTTCGTCTCAGAGTATTTGCTGAGTGGAAATGCGGCTGAGGCTGCAAGAAGAGCCGGCGATCAGACCCGCTACCTGTCCGAGATCGGCTATGGTTTAAAAAGACAACCCAAGCAAGGTCAGAGCAGCCCTAGTAGCGCCTCAGGAAGGCTCGATAACGACCTCTGGATCAAATGCGAATATGTGGAGTCGAAAGACAAATATCTGTCGGGTTACACATCTGCACAACCGGTCAGAGCAAAACTTCTCTGATTTCATGCCGGTACACCTGTTACCTTAATTTAAAGTCTTTGTTCGGGATTAAAGCCTGTCAGAAAGATTGCAGCTAGCTGTAAAATGACATTTTTAAAAGGATTCAACAATTTACTTGAGGCTGAAAATGGACCTTGAATGGCGCGCAGGGCATCTCGAGCGCTTCTACAATTTGCGTGAAAACTACTCGGAACATTTTGATGAAGAACGGGCCAAAGAAATTGCGAAGTGGCTAAAAGACCATCAAGAAGAAGTCTATCTCGATAAACTGCTGGAAGAGAAGCTATCTCATGAAGAGGCTTTGGAAATTGCCAGTAAGACCACCTCTTCAGGTGTTTCTATCGAAGAACTGACTGAAGCCCAGTTAAAGCGCTATCAGGAGTTAAAAGAAGATTTCTTCAGCGAAGCAGATGCTATTGATCAGGTGACACAACTCACTCCAGAGCAGCAAAGACAATATAGCTTGTTTCTTGGGGATGGTTTTGGACCTGATAACGCTTGGGGGATGGCGTTAAATTATGAAGCTGTAGAAGACGAAGAGTAGGGCAAGGAGCCGCAGATACCCGGTGGATACAGTGGTGACGGCTTTCTTAAGACTCCAGAAGAGATTAAGTACGAGTTGAACAATGCTATAGCTACTCGTTCGCTTTGCAGACGCTACGGCCGAAATGGCAAAGAAAAACAGGAGCAACTTATTGAGTATGACCGGCGCAGCGATCGCTTGGAACACTTGCTTAAGAATTATGGCAACTCAATCAGGTTCAAAAGATTTCCATCAGACAGCAATTGTAGAAAAGAGTGGGCAAAGAAACATTTGCTAACCTAGTTGTTTTCAGTAAATGAATTGAGGTGCATCAAAGTTGTTTTTTTCGATCAATCAAATCTAAACAATTGTGGAGAATTAGAAGTAATATTTGATAGGAGTGAGTTTGATAATCTGATCATATTCATGATTGCCATTTAAAACCATCAGATGGATAGCTCCTAAAAACTTTATCAGAATTGCGAAAAGCAGTAACTAATTGATGTACCTTTTGAACCATTAAATTTATGAGTTTCCCTTCAAGATTGAAGTCCTCTAGCTGCCTGTAAATTTTGGTTTCACTTCTAGCCACCCAATGACAGTAAAAAAATTCTTCATTCATGATCCAGTGCTGGTCTATTTTGGCATGTTGACCAGATTTTGCGAATTGTACCCAATCTCGTTCAGCATTTTTTTTGAGGTGGGTTACGCTTTTCTGGAGGGGTCAGAATTTTTTCTTCTGCCCTCGTCTGAGACAAACGTGTGGATAACAAGAAAATGCTTTAATTTTTCATCTACGTCTAAAATTCGTTGTATATATTCGGGGACATTGTCCTTTTTAGATTTTTTAACTTCTGAAAAGGTTAATTTATCCCATTTTCTTCAATCAACGGCAGAAGTCGCTCATTAAAACCATTTTTGTCTCTCACTTCCCTTTGCATTTCAAAATAGACATCACAATCCTCCTTTGAACTCCATAGCTCAGTCATAAGTATATGATTGGGATTCTCATGGTCTATTGATCTACTCAGTTGTTCACATCCGCTTTGAGAAGCTGTGAAAACCATTGCCTTCAGGACTATCGGGTAATTCAAGCACTTGATCACAGTTGCCATCTTTGACTCTCACAGAAATCTGAACCATCATAGTCATATTGGCTCCTTATCCTAGAAAGACCCGATTTTATTAACTTCTCAGTCATACCAAATTGTTCATTTGCAATTGCAAATTAGAGATCAATTTCAGCGGTAAGTGGGTTTTTCGAAATGTCTATGACGCGATTACCAATACATCCCGTCTTCAGGGTAAGATCTGGGTGCATCAGAGTTTCGGTAAGCAGACGTGAAGCGATGTAGCTCTTGAACC
>DPLM01000170.1 GCA_003541985.1 Deltaproteobacteria bacterium
ACGTCGTGACCAAAGATGACCTCGTGATTATGGCATCCGAAGTGGGAGCAGTGGATATTGCTCCAGAGCAAATTGTTTCTAAAGGAAGATTACAGCCTGGAAAAATGTTTTTGGTCGACACACAGTTAGGTCGGATCATTAGTGATGAAGAACTTAAGAATGAGATTTGTGCCGCGCAGCCTTACGAGAATTGGCTAAAAGATAACGTAATCACTTTGGATGCTCTACCGACCCCCAGAAATTTGCCAAAAACTAATCAGAAAAGCCTACTGGAAAGACAGAAAATTTTTGGATATACGACCGAAGATCTAAACGTACTCCTTACCCCAATGATAAGAGATGGAGAGGAAGCTACTGGTTCTATGGGTAACGATGCTCCATTGGCCGCACTGTCAGACCGGCCGCAACTCATGTACGGCTATTTTAAGCAGATTTTTGCACAGGTTAGCAATCCCCCAGTTGATTCCATTCGAGAGGAAATGGTCATGTCAATGACCAGCCATCTTGGTGGAGAGGGCAATATTCTGAATCCACTGCCAGAACATGCAAAATTGATCAAAATTGATCATCCTGTTTTAACAAACACTCAGTTTGCTAAGCTTCGTTACCATGATAAAGCCGGTCTGATTTCACTTTTATTCCCAGCATCTGACGGATCTTCTGGCTTACAGAAAGCGCTTGATAGAATTTGTGCAGAATCATCATCATCGATTCGATCAGGCAAGGAATACTTAATTTTAAGTGACCGGGGGGTTTGTCGAGATAAAGTTCCCATTCCTGCACTGCTTGCAGTAGGTGCGGTTCATCACCATTTGATTCGTGAGAAACTGCGTAGTTCGTCCAGTCTAATCCTTGAAACAGGTGAAGCCCGAGAGATCGCTCATTTCTGTCTTTTAGTCGGTTACGGTGTAGGGGCTATCAACCCTTACCTGGCTTTCGAGACTTTTGAACAAATGTTGGCAGAGGGAACTTTTGCCAAAGAATTGACTTACGAAAATGCTGTAAAAAATTATTTGAAGTCAATTCGCAAGGGAATGTTCAAGGTCTTCGCAAAAATGGGGATTTCTTCCATTCAAAGCTATCGCGGTGCCCAAATATTTGAAGCCATCGGCTTAAGTGAAGAAGTTATCCACGAATACTTTTCTGGAACTCCTTCCAAGATTAGTGGAGTTACTGTAGAGGTACTTGGTGAAGAATGCTTGAAACGCCATGCTTTAGCTTACATTGAAACACCAGATCTCAAAAACACTTTATCAGTAGGTGGACAATATTTCTGGCGCCGACGCGGAGAATACCATCAAGTGAACCCAACGACGACAATGCTATTACAAGAAGCAACTCAGAAAAATAGCAAAGAGGTTTTTAAGAAGTTCTCAACTGTCATTGATGAGCAATCGCAACGGTTAGCTACTCCTCGAAGTCTATTAACCTTTAAGCAAGCGACTCCTATTCCTTTGGAAGAAGTGGAGGCGGCGAGAGAAATTGTTAAACGTTTTGCGACCGGAGCAATGTCACTTGGTTCAATTAGCACCGAAGCTCACCAGACTCTTGCGGTAGCGATGAACCGTATTGGGGGTAGAAGCAATAGTGGAGAGGGCGGAGAGGATCCCCAACGCTTTCAAAAAAAAGAGAATGGTGACTGGCCAATGAGTCGAATTAAGCAGGTAGCTTCTGGTCGATTTGGAGTGACTATTCATTACCTAGTCAATTGCGTGGAACTGCAAATCAAAGTTGCTCAGGGTGCAAAGCCAGGGGAGGGTGGGCAACTTCCGGGGAAGAAAGTCAGTCAAGAAATTGCTGAGGTTCGACATTCAACACCTGGGGTGACACTAATTTCGCCGCCTCCGCATCACGATATCTATTCGATAGAAGATTTGGCACAACTAATCTTTGATTTGAAAAATGCAAATCCGAAAGCAAGAATTACGGTCAAACTCGTTTCAGAGGCCGGAGTTGGAACTATCGCAGCTGGAGTCGCTAAAACGCACGCAGACTTGATCGTGATTGCAGGTCATGATGGAGGCACCGGAGCCTCTCCATTGACTTCAATTAAATACGCGGGCGTTCCTTGGGAACTAGGCTTGTCTGAGGCACACCAGACATTGTTACTAAATCGCCTTCGAGGTCGTGTGCGCTTACAAACAGATGGGCAATTGAAGACTGGTCGCGATGTAGTCATTGCAGCTATGCTGGGCGCCGAAGAGTTCGGGTTTTCAACAGCTCCTCTGATCGCAATTGGCTGCATAATGATGCGAAAGTGTCATTTGAATACTTGCCCGGTTGGAATTGCCACCCAAGATCCAGAACTTCGCAAAAAATTTGTGGGTCAACCAGAGCATGTCATCAACTTTTTCTTTATGGTTGCAGAGGAGGTTCGAGAGATCATGGCCAAGTGCGGATTTCGCTCCGTCAGCGAAATGGTAGGGCGTTCTGATTACTTGGAGCAACGTTCTGACATCACACACTGGAAAGCCAAGCATGTTGATCTTTCAAACTTGCTGAGACAAATTCCTATTGGGGAGGGAGATACCCGCTACTGCACGCAAGAGCAGGATCATGGCTTGGATAGGCAAATTGACCACGAATTGATCGCCAGAGCAAAAGAGGCAATTCTGGAAAGCAAACCAGTAAAGATTGAAATGATAGTGAAAAATATTGATCGTTCGATTGGAACGATGCTCAGCGGTGAAATTGCAATAGCTCATGGAGCTAGAGGATTGCCCGACCATACCATCCACTGTCAGTTGAAAGGATCAGCCGGACAGAGTTTTGGGGCATTCTTGGCCCCAGGTGTTACACTCGAATTGGAAGGTGATGCCAACGATTACACCGGAAAAGGACTCAGCGGTGGAAAACTGATCGTATATCCTCCAAGAAAGTCAACATTTAAAGCAGATGAAAACATCCTTATTGGCAATACAGTTTTATACGGAGCAACAAACGGTGAAGCATTTTTCTCAGGAATTGCTGGAGAGCGTTTTGCTGTCAGAAATAGTGGTGCAATGGCAATTGTGGAAGGAGTCGGAGATCATGGATGCGAATACATGACAGGAGGTCGCGTAATCGTTCTTGGGCAAACAGGGCGCAATTTCGCTGCAGGCATGAGTGGAGGGATTGCATATGTTTTTGATGAAAAAAATCATTTCACACAGCACTGCAATCATGGAATGGTCGAGCTAAGCCAGCTAAGCCAGTTAGAAGAAGTCAAATGGGTCAGGGAAATGATTCAGCAACATCTCAAGTACACTCAAAGTTTGCGAGCCAGCAAGCTATTGGAAAACTGGGATCATGCCCAGAAAAAATTTGTCCGAGTCATGCCTACAGAATACAGATTAGTTCTTGAAAAAATGAATACACAGGCAGCCTGACGGAGTTGATCAATGGGTAATGATACTGGATTTTTAGAGCACTCTAAACAAGATGTTCCCAGACGTCCAATTGCGGAACGAATCAGGGATTTCCGCGAATACGATGTGCATTATTCTGAGTCAGAGATCAAAGTGCAGGCTTCACGCTGCATGGACTGCGGAATTCCCTTCTGCCATAATGGATGCCCCTTAGGAAACCAGATCCCCGACTGGAATGACCTAGTTTACCGAGGTCACTGGAGAGAGGCCCTAGATACCCTTCACAGTACCAATAATTTTCCAGAATTTACCGGCCGAATCTGTCCAGCACCCTGTGAGGAGTCATGTGTTCTCAATGCATATTACACGCTGAACGCAGAAGACCGTTATCGCAAGAAAAATTCTGTGACCATTGAACAGATTGAAAAGCATATTGCGGATCGGGGGTGGGAGGAAGGCTGGATCAAACCAGAGCCCCCAAAGAAGCTAACCAATAAAAAAGTTGCGGTGATTGGATCGGGGCCAGCTGGCTTGGCAGCTGCTCAACAGCTTCGAAGGGCTGGCCACAATGTTACAGTTTACGAAAAATCCGACCGGCTTGGGGGACTTCTAGTTTATGGTATTCCAGATTTTAAATTGGAGAAGATCAATGTCCTGCGTCGAGTTGATCAGATGCAGGCTGAGGGGGTTCGCTTCATCACTAATTGTCATGTGGGAAAAGATATCAGCACGTCAGAGCTTCGTTCTAAATTCGACGCAATCCTTTTAGCAACCGGGGCTCAGCAAAAAAGAGAATTAACAACGGAAGGAAAGGAGTTAAAGGGCATTCACTATGCGATGGATTATTTGCCGCAAAGGAATCAATTTGCAGCTGGCGATGCTCCTAAGCCAGATGCAGTTCAAGCCCAAGGGAAACGAGTAGCAATTCTAGGTGGAGGATTCACTGCCGCAGACTGCTTGGGAAATTTGAACAGACAAGGTGCTGACCGGCGGGTCTATCAATTTGAAATTGTCAACATGCAGCCGCGCCCCACGCCTGTGCATGAGGAGGTGGAACCAGATTGTAGAGGCAACATTTTAACTGAAAGAGTAATTGGTGATGAAAACGGTGAAGTGAAAGGACTGCAGGCTGTTCGAGTAGAGTGGAAAAAAGAAGACGGGCGTAACGTAATGAAGCGCTTGGAAGGTACAGAATTTACGATTGATGTTGACCTGATTTTGCTGGCAATGGGATTCATTGGACCAACTGTCTCGGGTTTGGTGAATGATTTGGGTGTGAAAATTAGTATGCGAGGCAGTAAGGATCTACTAGCTGCAAGTGAGACGCTAGCGATGTTGGATAATGGACAACAACCAATGTACTCGATTCATGCAGATAATCGATTCCAGACATCGGAAGAAGGAGTCTTTGCTGCAGGTGATGCCAAACGAGGGGCATCTCTGGTAGTTTGGGCAATTTGGGAGGGACGGGAAGCGGCCCGATCAATTGATCAATATCTGATGGGAGAATCTGCACTCCCTACTTCGCCACAAGCAGAAGTTCTCGCATGAAGGGACGGAATGTCCTCATTTACTCTAGTATTATAATCGGGATTGTGGCCCTGATTGGATATGCTCTTTGGCAAGAAATTGCACGGAATGAATCTCACATTCAGACGTCTATAAGTGGAACCATTAAGACAGCTCCGAATGTTACAGGCGGAGTTGTCAAAACAGACAATGCCTACCTGATCCTGTTCGATCCAGAGACGCTGATTCCAGTTGCTCAGCATATGATCAACCCTTTTCTCCCACCGATTACATTTTCAATTGGACAGTCTGATGCTAGTCCTCAAGCAAGTCTACAAGGACCCTATCGCTTACTCATTTTCACTGACAGGGATGGCGACCCGAACTTGCCAAGTCCTGGGGAACTGATTGGAGCGCTTACATCTCCACTTTCTTTGGGTACTGAGTCATTTAGCTATGTTTTAGACCGCCCATTTAATTCCTTCCCACAAGAACTTCTAAAACCATCACAGCCAGCTGACAAACCCGAGGATAGTATTAAGGGTATAGTTCGAATTTCACCAGATTTATTGGAGCAAGTTTCTCCTACCGATAAGTTGATCATCATGTTATTCGATCCTAACCAAGGTAGACCGGTTGCATTCAAATTTGTGGAGTCACCCTCTTTCCCCATGGAATTTCAGATTGGGCCCTCAAATGCTATGGGCACTAAAGACTTGGTAGGGCCATATTCCCTCAGAATTTTAACGGATAAAGATGGTCAGCCATTTCAAGCCACAGAGGGTGAGGTGATTGGTAGATCAAAGGATCTGGTTCCACTGGGCACCAGTAATTTAGATTTCGTGTTGGACAGTCCCTATGTACGCTAAAAAAATTTTGAAAATCTTAGTCGTTGTGCCACTAGCTTATGGATGTAGTGATGTGGCCGAAAAATTCCGCAATCAATATAATCCGGCAAGAGCAGTGGTAGACCAAGGTGGAAGTAATGTAATTTCAACAGGGAATGCGTGTGCCCTCGATGACAGAGATGCTAAGGAAGATGCCAAGAAAACAGCAGAGTATCACCTAAGGGGGATTTTAGGAAGTGGAAGTAGTTACGTAATTCAAACCCAGGCCGTCAATCGATATACCCGAGGCGATCAAATTTGCTATGAAGCCTCAGCGATTGCGATCCCTAAATGAGTGATGAGTCACTTTCTTCATTTGAAATTTGTAGGTTAAATTCAGTTAGAACACATTGTTTGGGGTGTCGAAGAAGTCTAGAGAAGATTGCCAACGGGCTTCTTTACACTACCGAACAGAAAGAAGAGATCAGCGAAGAGTTGCCAGACTGATTGGTTACCTGATCATACAAAACGAGTGGCGAGTTTCTCCGAAACGATCTTTCCGATGTTAAGTGAAGCCGTTGCAGCTGGTGAGGGTGCGTTGCAGATATTCAATATATTTTCTGTTTCATTAATCAAAAAATCGTCAACCAAGCTACCATTCTTAGTAACAGCCTGAGCACGTACGCCAGCCGGGGCAGTGATCAAATCTTCAGCGGTGATTTCTGGTATTAGTCTCTGTAGAGCCTTTACGAATGCAGGCTTGTACCAGGACCTCCACATCTCACCCAGGCCCATCTGCCAGTATTTTAAAGCGAGCTTTTGGAATCCAGTAAATTTGAGAGTTTCTAAAAACTCAGGGAAGTTTAAATCACTCCGCCTGTAGCCCTCTCTTGCAAAAGCTAAGACGGCGTTTGGACCACATTCCAAGCCCCCATGAATCATTCGTGTGAAGTGGACTCCTAGAAATGGAAATTCTGGATCAGGAACGGGATAGATCAGATTGTTGCATAAGTATTCTTTTTCTGGTTTGACATAGTAGTACTCCCCTCGGAACGGAACAATCTGCATCTCTGTCTTTTGGCTAGTAAGACCCATTACCTTATCAGAGTATAGCCCAGCACAGTTAACGAGGTAGTTGCCTCTCACTTCACCGGCAGTTGTTTCAAGAATGATTTCCGAGTTTGATTGGTGAATTGCCAGAACCTTGGCAGAACATAAAATCTGATTTCCTTGCTCCTCGATTTTTTTCTGCAACTTATTGCAAACCTCGCTGTAATCAACAATTCCTGCTTCTGGGACATGAATTCCACTAATACCGTTTACATGGGGTTCTAATTCTTTTAGTTGTAATTGATCAATCTTTTTGCAATTCACTCCATTAGCTTGTCCACGGGAGAGAATTTGTTCTAGTGCTGGGATTTCATCTTCTTTAGTAGCAATAATGACTTTACCGCAGATTTCGTAGGTGATTTCTTCTTCTTTACAAAATTCCTCCATTAATTTTTTACCTTGTCGGCAGTTAATCGCCTTCATTGAGCCAGGTTTATAATATATGCCAGAATGTAAAACACCGGAGTTGTGACCTGTTTGATGTTTTGCAATAGAATTTTCTTTTTCCAATAAAACTAGAGATTCATTTGGATGAGCTTTACCCCACTGCCACGCCGTCGCGAGTCCAACTATACCTCCGCCTACAACAATAACTGAAGCTTCGCTCATTTCAATCACCTCCAAGGATTTTGTCTTCAAGTATACTTTGAAGGGTTGGTTTGAGGTCGAACATGAATGGTACAATGAATAACGGCATCTTTAGCTCTGTTTTTTCAATATTAATAAGTGTTTCTTCCGCTAACTCTGAAGAACTTTTGTATTGTCCCATATTCCATAGAGCTACAGCTTTGAAAGTTGATTGAATCGGTAATTCCGACTTCTGTTCGGTCTTCCGTAATAATTTGAACCATTC
>DPLM01000241.1 GCA_003541985.1 Deltaproteobacteria bacterium
GCGTGTCTACCAATTCCACCACACTCGCTTGTAGGAATAATTTATGATACATGTCAAATCTTGTCCAGTGGTTTCGAATTCAGAGAGTTGATTGATTTTTTGAATTATGGGAGATATTTTTAAGGTAATTTAAAGAGATTATAATATGCAGAAAATTGCTCCTTCAGAACGAAGTCTGCAACGAGCAAAGGTGATGTGGGAGCAGTCCAATGATGATCTGCGAACTGCTCGAGATTTACAAACCTGCAACCCAGAACTAAGCTGCTTGCACAGCGTCCAAGCGGCGATTAATGCACTTAGCTCGCTGCTCGAGGCCCAAGGTTTTTTCCAACTGCCTACGTATTCTGCCGTGGAACTATTAGATCTCTTTGTCAAGCAGAATGGCAATGAATTGGAATCTACTCGCTCAGCCTGTTACATACTGGACAGTTCTTTGGAACGAGACGTTTTCGGCAATACGCAACAGAAAAACATACGCTTCACTCCCCCCTACGCAAAGACCTGTCAAGAGGCAACGCGACAGATTCATGAGGCGGTTCGACGCTATCTAAAAACAAACCGGGATCTCTTTTTCAACCCATGAAAAACCCCGGTCAACGATAATCACCTCATGTTGGAACAAATTGAAGGTCGCTTGAGAGAGCACAATCCTCCCACCAACGAATTCGTTTCGAATAAAGCCTCTGTTTTAATTCCACTCAATCTGCATCTCGGTGAAACATGCTTACTGTTGACCAGGCGATCAACCCGGCTTCGGAGCTTTTCAGGGCACGTATCTTTCCCAGGAGGCAAAAGGGATAAGGATGACAAATCAGATTATTATACTTCTGTCAGAGAGAGCCAAGAGGAAGTCGGGCTTGAACAAGAACAGATTCATTTTGTGGGGAAACTTGAGCAGATGCTTTCCCCACATGGGTGTTTAGTCTCGCCTTTCGTCGCAAGAATACCAAATCTGTTTGAGCCACGAATCAATGAGGCTGAAATAGAGAGTTGCTTCTGGGTCCCACTCTCATTCTTTTTAGATCCTGCACAGCATCAACTTCGACAACATCATGATAAGCGACCGTATCCTCACTTCACGCACCACTTTCAATTCGAGGGCTACCACATATGGGGTATGACAGCGCTGATGATCATTCGCTTGTTAGAACTGGGCCTTGGACATCAATCAATTCATCCGCTGCATCATCCCCAAGCACCACATTGGATTGTGGCAGCGCAGAATCATCGAGAGACTTCTATCAATCCATCGTTTGCATAGCTTCTCGAAGAGCCGTTTCCCAGATAGCATTTACTGGTACCGGATTTGACGTTTGTGAATGTATCTTTGAATCAATTGTACGGTGACTCAATTGCACATAATCTCTCACCTGCTGAGCAGATTCCAAGAGTCGAAATTCTAAATTTGAATCTTGACGCACACATTCTCCATGTCCAAGGTGGCTTGGCAAAGTTTTTTGGTCATGGCAAAATGATCGGTAATTTTTCAAAAAACTTGCATCATCTTTTGATTTACTGACTTCATCAATGGAAATATCTACTCTTTCAGAGTTTCATTTCCTCAGAGTAGAATGGCTCTGGTTGCTCCCTCTTTGGGGATTAATATTACGGTTTCTTCCAAAAATCCACAGTTCCCAATTTGATTGGAATCAATCAATCTCCCCTCCTCTCCAACGCTTGTTCGTCGTATCCTCCCAAATCAGCTATCAACGAAAAAAGCGGGTTCAAGTTTGCTTTGCTCTTATCTGGGTTTTAGGGACTCTTGCCATGGCTGGACCAGCATGGGAGCGCCTTCCTCAACCAATGATGGTTCGGGACCAAGCACGTGTAATCCTTCTCGACCTTTCCTATTCGATGCTGGCCAAAGATCTACAACCAAATAGATTGGAAAGGGCTCGATACAAAATCGAGGATCTTCTAAACCGATTTCAGGAAGGCCAAACTGCGATCGTTTTGTATGCGGGGGATGCACACACACTAGTTCCATTGACTGAGGATGTTGAAACAATCCGTACTTTATTACCCTCTCTCCATCCCAGGCTGATGCCTGTTCATGGAAGTCGACCAGATCTAGCCTTTAAAAAGGTGATTGAAATGCTAGATCAAATTGATATCCAAAGCAGTCACTTAATTTGGATCACTGATGGGATCGATGTTAAGCAAATCAAGCCTCTTCAAAACATTTTGGCCTCACAGAGCCATAAGCTTACTATCCTCGCAGTCGGCACCCCCAGTGGAGCTCCTATCATTTTAGAAAAAGGAAATTATCTTAAGGATACCAAAAATAACATTGTCATTCCCCAACTAGACCTATCTCCATTGAAAACAGTTGCTGAAAGCCTTAGTGGTCAGGTTTTGCCAATGCAATATGATGAGAGTGACCTGGACCGATTAGTTGCGTTTGAAGAAAAGGAGCTAGGATTTCAAGAACAAGAGGAAGAATACACAACAAATCGTTGGAGGGAAGTAGGCCCTTGGTTGTTTGTTTTATTATTACCATTGGCAGCTATGATCTTCCGTAGAGGGTGGCTCTTTGTAATTGTCCTGACAAGTTGGCCTTCATTGAGTCATGCATTGGAATGGAGAGATCTTTTCATCAATGCAAATCAACGCGCCTACGAACTTTTGGAAGAAGGTCTGTCGGCTGAAGCAGCACAAACTTTTGATGATACCACATGGCGAGGAATCGCCGCGTACAAAGCGCGTAAATATGAAGAAGCGCTGCAATATTGGTCAAAAGAAGAAAGTCCAATAACATTCTACAATCGTGGAAACGCACTGGCGAGGAGTGGAAGGCTGACTGAAGCACTTCAAGCCTATGATCAGGCTTTGGCAGCTAAACCAGATTGGGAGGATGCAAAATTTAATAGAGATCTGGTTGCAAAACTATTGAATGAACAACAAAACCAATCTCAGGAAAAAAAGTCATCCGGAGAAAATCAAAATAAATCTGCAGAGGGCGAAGAAGGTTCTCCAGAACAACATGATCAGTCTGCATCCTCAGAAGATCTAAGTGAACAAAATCAGTTATCAGAAAACAACGACGCAGCGAATGGAGACTCAGCGCAGAACAATCAACAGTCTGCTGAGCAAGCCCCAAAATCTGACGATAGCCAGGGATTAGAAGATTCTACAGGGCAACCAAGTGAACAAAACTCTGATCAAAAAAATACAGGTTTAGCTAGTGACAAAGAGACTAATAGTTCCGAGAATCTAGAGAAAGGCGGACAGAAAGAATCACAGAAAGATCTAGTGACTTCCGTAGACGGGAATGAAAGCGAAAAAGGAGCGCAGTCAGACCAAGCCGCAGCTCATCTCAAAAGAAATGAGAAGGGAGAGCAGCAACAAATGCTTCAACAATGGCTACGAAAAATTCCTGATGATCCCGGACAGCTACTTCGAAATAAGATGCGCTTGGAGAGTCTTCGTCGAAGACAGGCTTCGGAACTGAATCACGAAACAGATTTTTGGTAAAAATATGCGTTGGTTGACTGGTTTATTCCTCCTGATGATGTTTAGCTATCAAATCTCATTTGCAGCCCTGAGTTCATGGGTCCAAGGGAATGTTTTTGTGCAAGGAGAAGCCTTTGAACTGGTTGTTGAGGCTGAAGAAGATGGAGATTTACGGATTCCTGAAATGGATGGACTAAAAATCCTGAGTCGAAGCACTCAAAGCCAAACGTCCATCATCAATGGTAGTATTTCCAAAGTACACCGTTGGATTTTTACCATTTTGCCAAACCAGGCTGGAGTCCTTAGAATTCCTCCCTTTCAACTGGGGAATGAACAGACAGAGGAAATCCAGCTGGAGATCGCTGATCGCAAGAGTCACCAAATGGCTCTGCCAATTGATATAGCTGCCCGAGTCGAACCACGACAAGTCTATCCACAGCAGCAGTTGGTTTTGGAAATTCGCCTAGAACGGGGAGTTCTAGTTGAAAACGAGAGCCTGACACCA
>DPLM01000131.1 GCA_003541985.1 Deltaproteobacteria bacterium
AAGAATTCATAGACAAACAGTTAGTATTGAATAATGCATTAGAATCAAAAGTTGACATAAGAACAGCAGACTTGCGAAAAATTTCCGAAGAACTTACTGCAGCTAACAATGGTATCAACAAAAGCATTCAGGCAGCTAGTGTCACCTCACACGTTAGGACTAGACTTGCGTTGGTACGGGATTGATAGTCCTATGCTTATCCGATAAGGAATTACCTTGTTATTAATTGGTAAGGGTAATTTTTCTTTTCCCGGTACGGTACTGTGAAAGATATTTCTGGAAGGTGCTGAGGCTGAGAGGCTGAGAAGAATAGCTATCCCCAAGATACAGTTCTGGCCTAGCTGTTGGCACTAGCGAGCGTGGGGGCTCAAAACGCTTTCATGGCACCGAGCATTCCTTCATCGCTTTCAGCACGGAACGCCATTTAGTCTTGCTTCTTATGGATTGTAGGAGATAAGCCCTCTGAATCAATCTTTGTAACTCGGGGACCTGATAGTTTTCTCGTTTCCTTTTTTTGGTAGTGGATTCTTCAGTAACCAGTTTTCTAGTTCGATGTAATCGCTAGGGATGAGAAGCAAGGGACGATAGTCCTTCGCAAATAGATAGTTTTTTGAACCGATTTGGGGAAGATATAACGAAATAGGCGTGAGGAACTCAACAAATGTAGAAAAGTTAAAGCTGATAAAGTTCATTATCAGCTTTCGGAATATTTAAAAACTGAAACCAGCACCTAAGCTTATGAGGCTACGACTTAAATCAGAGTCTCCACTGGTTGAATTTTCTTGCTTAAATTTGGCGGATTCCATTCTGTAGCCCAGAAGTAACTCAAACCCACCGAAATCATAGCCTCCGTTTATTCCTATTGCTGAGCCAGATGCTGAATCTTTTTTTACGGTAGTTTGCTGTACTCCGTTAATTGTGTACTCAATATCACTTTGGCTCAATTGGTGGCCATAAAATATCTGACCTGTTATTTCACTCCCAAACGTGTAGGACAAATCAAGGTAGGTTGTATCCCATTCAAAAATGTATGTATTGCTGCTGCTTTGCTTCTCTTCCTGCTCGTAGCTATGGGACGTGTACCCTATTCCCCAACCTGCTGAAGCCACATAATGGACGCTATATCCTGATGGAGTAATTTTTTCAGTTGTACCTGCCGGGTTAGCAGTCTTTGTCATTGCATCCCCAGTAGCTGTGCCTTGAACCGGAACTAGCAGACGTATTTTACTTGAATCAGCCGCCAACGTGCTCGCGGCTGTTGTAGCCAGAAAGGCAACTCCGAGGAAGAGAAATTTTTTGAACATACCAATTGATCTCCATTTACATTGTTTTCAACAACCATCACAAAAAATTACTGACCCACGAGCAAGTATAGTTCCATTGCGACGAAACTTTTTCTCTAGTTAGAAAGTTACGAACTTAGGAATGCTGCCGATGCAAAATTCACTTTCATATAAACCCAGCTGTATTTTTCATCTTATCATCACTCACATCGATATACTGCAATGGGCCAAGTTTGTATTGGTTGGCTTGGTGTTCAAATCAAATTAACTGTAACCAAGCCCCATAAAAATTGAGGAAGAGTCACCCCACATTCAGCCCACCCCCTGCTTCGGCAGATCACCAGCAGGCTGACAGGTCTCGAGTAAGGTCCTGATAGCAGTGGGTAATCAATGCGGTCAAGCGAACCTACGATGCTCTTCCTCAGATCTTCCTTCGTATCAATTCCCTTCGTTAACTCACCTCCCAACTAAAGCTTCAGGCAGCTACCACATCCATATATTTGTTGAATTGAAAACGAGCTCAGGATTCCTTGTTCGGAAAGGGTGGGGGAAGACTGGAGACGTGCCAGAAAAACATTCCTGACCGTTGCTGACGCGAATACTGGCACTGATTGAACAGGACGTTGTAAATCAGATTTGTTAATCAGCTTTTGGTTTCAGTAGCGAATCCAAACCCTGCTCAGCCTTGTTCACAATGCCCTGTTCTGCTGCGAGAGTGAATTTAGCGTAACGGCGCGTCATTGGGGAGCCAGGTGAATGACCAAGTTGATAAGCAACTTCATCAAAAGTCGATCTTGAAGATAAAAGGCGTGAAGCCACCGTATCTCTCAGGCAGGAGTTCGGCCGATAGTCTTCCGGAATCCCTGCTAGATACCGTATCCTACGGAAGTGTCGAATGTAGGAATGTAACTTTCGTTGGCCTCCTGCTGGACCAGGCAAGACAAAGCTGCTTGTCCGCATAGTTGCCCAACTATTTTCTAATAATTCCCGTTGATGCTGCAAAATAGAATGTAACTTCGCACTCATTGGGAAGGTAAGTGATTTGCCACCTTGGTATCCCGCTTGATACAAAAACGTTGAGCAAGATCTGCATCTTTCCAGAGCAGCTTTAGTACTTCTGATGGCCTGGAACCACTCCAGCCTATGAACTAGTCAAGGTGGGCGATATGTCGATCATGGTAGGATGCCCAGATCTCATGAAGCTTTTGGAACTACTCATCTGTTAAAACTTCAATGCGCTCAGAGTCCGGATCTGATTTAGGAAGTTTGATCGTCCAGTTGGGGGAAAAGCAAAGCTGCTGACTAACCCCAAAGTTAATGATTCTACCCAGTAATTCCAGTACATTGCGCACTGTCCCATTACTGTGATCCCTCAATAATTCTAGACGCAATCTATCTACATCGGGTGGGTTAAGTTCTACTGGACTTTTGATTCCAAATTGTGGCTTGAGGTGTAACTCATAGCGGTTCTTATCAGTGACCAGACCCTTAAGCGAAGAGCCCTTGGACTCAAGATAAGCATCTCAAAGCCGATCAAGTGTCTGCCGAGATTCCGCTGCTATATGTGATCTGATTTCTGCGATGGTGAACAACACCAACTGCTTGCCAGGTTGATCACTACCTTTTTCAGTTCATTCATTTTTTTAATTTGGACATCCTTTTTGGTAACTCTCTCAGAAGAATGTTTCCAGCGTAGGGCTTCATTGATCTCCACTGCTGGCATTCCTGTCGAGTACATCCACAGCCCAGACACCAATTGTTCTGACCAGA
>DPLM01000108.1 GCA_003541985.1 Deltaproteobacteria bacterium
TTCTTGCCGGGGCCGACTTAGACTTCCATCAGCCTTCTGCATCAGGGTTGGAAAGAGCAGCAGAGGATTATGATGAAAAGAAGAGCGTACTTCCACGCAGCGGCTGCCATCTTCGTTTTCTAAACGAAAAAAGAAGGTATAGAGTCTTACTGAAACCTGCTTGGTGAATTCCTCTAAAGCACGAATGATCAGGTCCACAACATTTGTTTTTCCAGAGGCTGGGGGGCCTACCAGAACAATCCCCCGATTTGGTCCAACCTCTTTGTCTGCTGATTCAATGATATCCAGTACCTGCTTGATGCAGAATTCCTGACCAAAAACAGCATTGATACCGTTGTTGAAAGGATCCCTGAAAACGTTATAGCTGATGACTGGTTCACCACTCCGAATCACAATTTCGTGACCAAAATACTTGATTGCAGCAGAGATAATTGAGGAAGAGGTTTGTAGGTGGGTTGCGGGTTCATCAAGCAAGTTTCTAATGAAGTCAGAGAAATGAATTGTGTTCTTTCTCCGATATCCCAACAAGTCGCGCAATTTCAAAGGTAATTCGGCCATGCTAACGCCATGTGCTAGATACGGAATGGTTTTTCCGAGTTTCGCATTCGTTCCAGAATGCTTTCAAAGCGAACTGCCGTTACAACGGTTTCTTTGAAGAGGTTTGCTGAAAAGGAATATAGCCAATTGCGCGAGAGCAGATATACGGGGGCTTTCCAAATCAGGTTCAGATTCTTCAGAGTGGGTTTTATCCAATCCTTTCGGAGGCGACGACCATCGTCTCGGTGGTAAAGCAACAAGCCTCCATCCTGAAAATCAGTATCGATCAGATAAATTCTCGGACGATGGAAATGAGTAAAGAAATTCAGCATTTCGTTCTTAATCGGCTCTGGATCAATCCAGACGTTGTGGCGATCCTCCTGGACAATACTATCAGGTGGGATCCTAAGTTGTTGCGCCTGATGTTTACTAAATCTGTTTAGATGAAACTCATGCACCAATTCTGGAGTTAGAAATCGACGGAGGAACTCATAGTCTGTGACTGTTTTGACAAGATGCTCCATCTGCTGTATCGGAGTCTTGGTCGTAGGTCGTTTCCAAAGGTTTTTGACATCTTGGCTTATCTCCTCATGAAAATCCAAGCTTACTTTCCCGTCTTGGTAAAGCTCCTCGATGTGGGTCCAAAGGTAGAAACCGAGATGATACGGATTCCGCATGTAATAAGGACGTGGATAACAGACACCTGAAAAAACACGAGCATAGTCAATAATCCCTTTAACTGATTGTTCTTTGAACAGTTCAGTCATGATTTTCTTTTCCCAGTACATCGCCCAGCCTTCATTCATGATCTGCGTTCTGATTACGAAATCATGGGTCGAGTGGACTGAGTAAATGTAATCCAAAACAGCTCGTTCACTCTGACTTGCTGGAGCATGACGACACAGAAAACCCATTACATCCTGACAGGGGACCTTGAGCTTGAACCCTTTACGGCTGATGGTTTCCTGACGCTGCTTGGCTCGCATCTCACTTTGCCAAGTCGTTTCGGGGCTGACGTTTCGCATAAGATTATCAAGAGTACCGAAAGAAGGCGTTAATCGAGGGATAGGTTTTTCTTCGGGGACGTAGGTATCTGTCTCCTGCTGATGGGACGATTCTGTTTCTACGGTCCTAGCCAAGTTGAACTGCGAATGAGGGGCAATCATTGGAACAAAAGATTCACAAGCGTTCCAGAATTGGGAGTAGTTAATCTCTCCCATTTGTTGACGAGCCCGATCCACCTTGCGAGAAAGATAGATCACCCACTCAGTGCGATCCGGATTAGAGTCCTTAAGGACATTCAGTTCCGAAAATTCGCAGTGCCCTACAACATGTGCCATCACTGAAGCCTGCATCATTGGAGAATTCGTGCTGTTCAAGTAGGCGTAGGATGGGTTTCCCGTTTGAACTACCTCGTAGTAGATGCTCGCTTCTTGTCCGGTCTCTACTCGGTGCTTGCGAGTTACCATCCGTTTACCTTCCCAAATGTTTAAAGGGCTCACAGGATAGACATATTTTTCAAGAAGAGACATAAACTCCAAGCTATCCAAAATAAAGAATCGCATCTCAGGCAGCGTTCGTTCAAATGCTTTTGCATGGTGAACTACTCGCTGTTCCAATTCATAAATTTCTGGATCTGTTTGGACTGCACGCATTGGGCTTCCCTAGTTCTCAATGTTCAGCGAAAAGCGTTTTGATTATTTCAATGGTTTCAAGTTTATCGTTCAGTTCTCCAAACCGAATAATTGAGTCACGGTAAAATTGTGTTGCAATTTGCCGATTCAGCAGACTTAAGCGACTTGGTTTAACTTCTACAACCCCAACCCGGTTAAAGATCGGGCGCAGATGCTCTTCCAGAATTTCGACTATTTCCTTTGCATCATCATCAAATATTTCGCCATCACCGAAATAGAAGCCATAAAAGTTTGTTGATGCTGGATCGTATTCGTTCGTTGCAATGCGGTGAATCAGTTGATAAACCGGAGCTGCATGCGTGCCCCCCGAATTTCCTACTTGGTAAAACTGTTCAGCCTG
>DPLM01000357.1:0-4618 GCA_003541985.1 Deltaproteobacteria bacterium
AAAAACACTGGACACCCGAGACATGATTGCTCCGATTGGCTTGACGTCAATCGTTGTTAGCGCATTGGAGAGAATGACCTCAGTCCACGAAAACAAGAAGCAGAAGAAGGCAGCAATAGCAATTCCTGGGGCTATTTCAGGCAGTAGAATCTTTCGAAAATAAGTGGCCAGATTATAGCCATCAATGCGCGCTAATTCATCTAACTCAGTTGGCACAGAAGAGATGAACCCTTCAAGAATCCAGATTGCAATTGGTAGATTGAAGAAGCAGTGAGCTAGTGCCACTGCGATGTAGGTGTCGATAAGATTGAGATCAGAAAAAATCTGGACGATTGGAATCAGTAGTATCGCCGGTGACATCATCCGGAAGGCAAGCAGGCCAAAGAAGAGAGGACGACTACCAAAGAAACGGTAGCGAGAGAAAGCATAGGCCGCTGGAATGGCAGCTACCAGGCAGATGGCAACATTCATCAGTACATAGACCGTTGCATTGAGATAGCCTAGGTACCAGCTCGAATCACTGAAGATGACTTGGTAGTGATCCAGGGTTGGGGACTTTGGATACAAGGTCAACTGGCCAGCAAGTTCCTTCATCGGCTTGAAGCTCATCGTCAGTAGCCAATAAAGAGGAATCAATAGAAAGGCCAGATAGAAAACGGGCACAATCGAAAATCTTTGGTTCATGTACCCTCCTGAGACTTCATGCTTTGTGATGGAATAATCCGCGAGAAAAATAGCCAAGCTACGACTACCACGATCGTGGCGTAGATGACGGCCATGGCGCCCCCCTCACCTAAGTCGAACTGGATCGTAGCAGTTTGCATCAATTCTAGAGAGAGAAAGTTGGTGCTGACGCCAGGACCCCCTCGAGCCAGCACATAAGCCTCTGTATAGATAATAAAGCTATCCATGAAGCGGAGAAGCCCAGCAATCATTAGCACCAACCGAAGCTTGGGCAGTTGGATATGCCGGAAGATCGCCCAACGTCCGGCACCATCAATTGCTGCTGCTTGGTAATAAGCATCTGGAATCGTACGCAGTCCAGCAAAGCAAAGCAGCACCACTAAACTGGTCCAGTGCCAGGCATCCATCACAATCAGTGTAATCCACACAACAACAGGATCATTCAGGTCATAATTCCATCCTAGCAACGTGACAAACTCGCTGAGTAGACCAATTTTTGGTAGAACTAGAAACTTCCAGATGTAGCCCACCACGATCACTGGCATCAGCAGTGGGATGGCAAAAATGATGATGTAGAACTTGGAGAGCAGTCCCTGGGAGGGTAACTTCAGCGCAATGTAGATCCCTAGGGGCAATTGAATAGCCAGTGCTAGGATCGAAAATCCAAGACTCCGTAAGAGAGCAGCATGAAATTCAGCAGATCCCAGCACCTGCTCATACCAAATGGTTCCCACCCAGATGTAGTGCTCCCCCGCAAAGGTGTCGTGCAGAGAAAAGTAAATCACTAACGCAAAAGGAACCAACCCACTGAGAACCATCAGAACAAGAGTTGGGCTGAGTAGTCCGTAAGCGAGACGATGCTGTACCTTAGATGTCATATGTACTCGTGAGAATCTGAGAAAAATCGAAGAAACGATTGAAAATAATGTGCTTGTGTAGTGAGGGTTAGGCCAAGTGCGATAAAATTCATTGATACTCATCCTTTTCGAGTGCCGTCTAAACCTTATTCTACGCTGCCTTTGTTAAGTTCTGTGTTGTTGAATTGGATGTAGTAAATTTTGTTAATATCTTCATTAAAAATCTGAGGAGATAGTGAAATACGAATTTGGTTTTGTTTACACCGATAAAGGCAAAACCTCTCATGCTGAAGATCAGTTTCTAAGCTGGATTAACATTCGTGGAAGAAGATATTGTTGATCTATCAAACGCTGAGATTCTCTACTGGGATGACGCGAAGGCCATACTATTAAGCGTTTGGATGATTTCACAGGCAATACTGTTCTTCATAAGGTTTTTGACTACCTGTTTGATGGTGCACGAGCAGCTAGCCCCACAATTCCTCACTTCTCGAAACCGGAAGAAGGTGTTGTCAAGTTCAATGGTTTGTACGTCCTAAATCGGCTTGACCTCGCCTGGTTCTATGATGCAAAGCAGCCGGTGCATAACTATCATGAGCCTCTTCGCATTCTGGATTGTGACAGGGTTTCATTAGCTTAGTTGCATCACCGAGTGCGGGCAAATTCAGTAGCTTTGTTGGATGATCATCCAAGTTGCCCGAATGTATGGCACAGGTATAAGAATGGAGAGGTCATCACTATTGATATCTGGCGTCCTGAGATACGTACAAAGTCTAGTCCACTCCCCAACGAAGGATCAAATGATGATTTACTCCTGCAACAACTTTTTAGCTTTGAGCCTTTCGGTTTTGAGAGAGTGGTGGTTGGTATTTTTAGGGAGGTCAAAGAGGTTACACATCACATTGAGAATACTCGAAAGATAGGCGATGGTGGATTTGACTTCTTTGGACGGTTCGTTCTTTAACGCCCATTGAATTACATTATCCATTTCCTTGGTGAAGTGAAGCGTTACTCACGAACTACCGCTGTGACCCCAAAGGATGTATCAAGGCTAATAGCACGACTGGGTCGTCAGGAGTATAGTTTGTTTGTCACTACGAGTTACTTCACAGAGAAAGCACAAAGAGAAGTACTAACTGACTCTTATCCAGTGCATCTGATACCAGGTGTTGAGTTAGTCAAGATGCTTCGCTTCCTTCATCTTGCGGAGGAGACATCGATTCGCAACGAATGGCTCGAAAGCGTTCTGGTTAATTGATCCAATAATCCGACTTCTTCTTAGTTTATCACCTACCGCAGTTCAGTCATGTCATACATGTAAAAGCAGTTCCCAAAACCTCAAATTTTGGTGTGATCTAATACATTCTTCAGAACAGATTATCTAATTGCCACGTGTATTGGGGAAGATTTCTCAAAAACAAATGGTACTATTCTTGCGGAATGTGTCTTCAAAAACATCTTTGTCAGATCAGGCTCTTGAAGAGTTTTGAAGGATAGAGAGAGTTTTGCAAAACTGGTGTCTGAGAAGACACGACTGGGTAAGGAGAAACATGCTGAATAAAAATACAGAGGCTCAACTGAAGGTCTTGCTCTGTGAAGCTAACCTGCGCCGAGAGAGAGGGAAAAACCAGGACTGGAACGGGAAGGTGCGAGAGACAATGATGCGTAAATTTCTGGAAGGAATTGTCGAGGCTGATTGAACAGAAATGAGAGACCGGCACAAGTCCGGTCCCTCGAACCATATTTACTTAATGGACGCAGAAGCTCCAACTTCCTGAAGCTTCTTAACGATCTCTTCGGCTTCTTCTTTAGGGCAGCCTTCCTTCACGGTCTTCGGCGCACTCTCAACAAATTCCTTTGCCTCCTTCAGGCCAAGTCCGGTAATTGCTCGGATTTCCTTGATCACGTTAATCTTTTTCTCACCAGCAGCATCAAGGATGACGTCAAATTCGGTCTTCTCTTCGGCTGCAGCTTCGCTGCCACCAGCACCACCAGCCGCGGGCGCGACAGCAACCGCTGCAGCGGCAGCGCTCACACCAAACTTCTCTTCCAGCTCCTTGACCAACTCAGACAATTCCAGCACCGTCATGTTAGCAATATGCTCGATCAATTGCTCTTTGGTAATTTCAGACATTTCGATTTCCTTTCAATAACTTGGATTAGGCAGCAGACTTTGATTCGGCAACAGCTGCCAACGTACGAACAAACTTGGCTGGAACCTCGTTGAGTGTGCGAACCAACTGGGTAGACGGTGCCTGCAATACAAAGAGCACCTTGACAATCAGTTCCTCCCGACTTGGGAGTTTGGCCAGCGCCTCGACCTCTCCTGCATTCAGCAGGGATGCACGATTGGCGTCGGATAGCACACCCGCCTTGATTACCAACTGAGGATTAGTCTTGGCGAATTCCGTGAGAATCTTTGCCTGACCCACAGGGTCAGATGGCGAGTATACCAAGGCACAGGTATCAACAAAATCTTTCTCCAAAACACCAAAGGGAGTTCCCTCGGAGGCAATGCGAGCTAGAGTGTTTTTGAGCACCTTCATAGTCGAAGCTGAATCGCGCAACTGCTGTCGCAGTTCCACAATCTTGTTAGCTTCCAGACCTCGATAGTCGACTAATACGCCAGCGGCGGCGTTGTTAAAGATCTCCCGGATCTCGTCCACGACCGTTGCTTTTTGAGAACGATCCACGAGAACCTCTGATAGAAATTTCACGAGTAAACCGAGCTTCCAAAGAAGACCGGAGAGAGTACATCAGGTCGTTACTGCACTACGCAGAAACTGCTGATGATCAGGCAGGGCAGTTCTGAAGAGAGCAAGGTAGGGCTTGCTCCAGCACCACAATTGTCTCGGCGGGGAAGATTAAGCCAATTAAGGCCCCAGCTGTCTTCAACAACTGCTTGCCAGATATGTGAAGGTGAACTTTAGGGCTCACCGGTGACTCCCTATCAGGAGTCAATTCAATAAAATTTTATAAACTTATGCGCAGTCCGGGTCCCATCGTGGAACTGATAAAGCACTGGCGCATGTAGACCCCTTTAGAGGTCGAAGGCTTGAGCCGTTGAACTGAATCAA
>DPLM01000357.1:5011-7144 GCA_003541985.1 Deltaproteobacteria bacterium
GGTGCATGTAGGTTACCTTGCTTGTCAACACGGAATTCAACCTGACCAGCCTTGATGTCTTTTACAGCATTGGCCACATCCATGGTGACAGTTCCCACTTTCGGGTTCGGCATCAAACCACGAGGTCCCAGAATTTTTCCAAGGCGACCCACAACATTCATCACATCGGGGGTGGCGACAACACGCTCATAATCGAACCAGCTTTCCTTCTGGATTCGCTCAGCGATGTCTTCGGCTCCAACATAATCGGCTCCAGCTTCTTCAGCTTCACGAGCTTTTTCTCCCTTGGCAAAGACCAGTACGCGAACTTCTTTACCCAGCCCGTGAGGCAGAGAGCAGGTTCCACGAACCATCTGATCTGCCTTGCGTGGATCCACACCGAGTCGGAGGACGACATCTACAGTTTCGTCAAACTTGGTCGCTTTCACTTCCTGCAGGAGCTGCAGGGCTTCTTCAAGTGAATACTGCTTTTCTAGTTCAACTTTTTCACGGATCGCCTTCTGGCGCTTACTCAGCTTCTTCATTTTTATCTCCTTAATCGCCGATTGCCACACCCATACTACGAGCTGTTCCAGCTATGATCGCTTTGGCAGCTTCGATGTCGTAGCAGTTGAGGTCTGGTAGTTTGGTTTTGGCAATTTCCGCTAACTGGTCTTGTGAGAGAGTTCCAACCGTGGCGGTATTGGGTGTGGCCGAACCTTTGCCAAGCTTGAGGGTTTCCTTGATCAGGACCGAGGCGGGTGGGGTCTTCGTGATGAAACTGAATGAGCGATCTTTGTAGACTGTGATCACGACTGGAATGATCGTATCGAGTCCCTGCGTACGAGCATTGAACGCCTTACAGAACTCCATGATGTTGACGCCATGCTGGCCAAGGGCTGGTCCAATTGGCGGCGAGGGGTTAGCCTTCCCAGCGGCAACTTGCAGCTTGATGAAGGCCTTTACTTCTTTTGCCATGAAAACCTGTTGGAGTAGTCAGCGTTGGGTAGCACTCCCAACTCCTACTGTTTAGGCCTTTACCACCTTGTCGAAATCGACTTCGACAGGGGTTGGGCGGCCAAAAATGCTGACAAGCACCTTGAGCTTGCCACGTTCGTGACTGATCTCGTCGACCACACCACTGAAGTTGCTGAAAGGGCCTTCGGTGATCATCACCTTCTGCTCCCGAACAAATTCTTCTTCCACACTGGCTTGCTGGAAACCGCTGTTGATCTGTTCTTTGATCGCCATCAATTCTTCATTACCGAGAGGTATCGGAGGAATGTAGCGGTTTTCTTCGTGATGCTTGCGTCCAACGAAACCGGTGACCCGATTGGTTTTAATAATCAGGTGCCAGAGGTCCTCCTGCAGGTCCATGTGCAATAGCAGATAGCCAGGGAAATATTTCTGCGTAACAACACGCTGTTTCCCACCTTTGCTGCGAGTGACTTCTTCAGAGGGGATGAAGATCTCTCCGACCAAGTGCTGAAGTCCTTTGATCTCTAGTTGTTTTTCGATCGTTTGTTGGACCCGCTTCTCATATCCGGTGTGGGCTTGGAGAATGTACCACTTGAAGTGGCTATTTTCAGCGGGTATCGGTTCAGTAGGTTCAGCCGTATCAGTTGAAATATTTGGATTTTCGGGATTCAGTTCGCTATCGCTCATCACATATCTCTTAGCCAGAAATCAGGAGTTGCATCAAGTTGGAGAGTCCAAGATCAGCCACCCCCAGATAGATGGCGATGATCAGCGATACCAGAACCACGATCGAAGTTTGCCGGATCGTGCGTTCGCGGGTCGCCCATTGGATACGTTTAAATTCGGCTTGGACGTCAATAAAGAATTGACGGATTCTACTGAACATGACCTTGTTTGATTGGACGTGATAACGGGTCTGCCAGAACCGAGACGGGGCGGGAATCATTCTTGGTACTGTGCAGGCCAGACAGGGGTCGAACCTGCGACCTGCGGATTTGGAATCCGCTGCTCTACCAGCTGAGCTACTGGCCTGTACAAGGTGACGGTTCAATGTCACTGGAGCCCGAGAGCAGGATTGAACTGCCGACCTTTTCCTTACCAAGGAAACGCTCTACCACTGAGCTACCCGGGCCCATCGCTGGTGGTGGGGAGAGAAGGATTCGAACCTTCGAAGGC
>DPLM01000416.1 GCA_003541985.1 Deltaproteobacteria bacterium
CGCCCACAACGCGTTCTTCCAGAGGCTGATCACGACTGATTGGTAGCTCCAGATTGACGTAGCAACTACTGAGAGAAACTAGGAGAGTGATGGCAATTAGTAGTTGTCTCATTGGGAATCTTGTTCAAGAAGATGAGTGTCGATCTGATGGAGAATCTCCTCAAGGGTCAATTGACTAGTGTCGATGATTAGATCGAAATTGGATGGGTCAGCTATATCTACACCATAGAGGCGTTGAAAATTCTGGCGCATTGTGAGGTATCGCTGTCGATTCGTAAGAATAGACTCTTCAATATTTTTGGCACTTTCTGTGGCCCGGTTAGCAGAAAAAATACGTTTAGCAGCAACTTTCTCGGCGACGGTGAGCAAAATTTTGCAGGCGTCAGGCACACAGTGAAATCCAAGGTGAGCATCCAAGACGAAGTTATCGTTTGCTTCACCATATTTTCGTTGAGCTTCGTCAATTTTACGATCCACTTCCGGATGGCTTGTGACAAATTCGGTTAAAAATTGGGTGATGTCCTGAAAGCCTTGTTCCAATGCCATTTGGCGCATGAAATCACCTGTGGAGCGGATTTTCAGACCATATTTGTCAGCCAATATTCGTCGTACTGTTGATTTGCCAGAACCAGGAGGTCCAGCTAGTGTCAATTTCATGAAAAATTCTCACAAGCCGAGTGAGTAGCAAATTATTCGATGTTCTGCATTTGTTCACGGATTTTTTCCAGTTCGGCCTTAATCTCAACTACAGTATGGCTGACACCGGTATCATTACACTTAGAGGCCATCGTATTAGCTTCCCGATTCAATTCTTGGAGCAGGAAGTCACCACGTTTGCCAATCTCTCTTTCCTGCTGTAGGGTCTCCTGCAGATGCCGCAGGTGCGTATCAAAGCGGACGATCTCTTCGCTGATGTCCAGGCGTTCGGCCATCAAGGCTACTTCCTGATGTAGCCGTTCAGCGTCAAGCTTGGCCTGCAGATCACTCAGATGATCCAGTAGTCTTCGTTGGAATTGCTGTGGCACGTGCTTGGAGTTTTCCTCGATCTGTTGTGCGAGTTGAGCGCAGTGCTGCAGGCGTGATTGAATGTCTTCCAGCATAGCCTGGCCTTCCCGGTCTTTCATCGATTTGAGGGCTTGCAAAGCAAGCTCAAGGCTTTCCCAGATCAGCTTTCCGGCTAGTTCAGGAGGGATTTCAAGATCAACCGATTCACCAAGTAAGTCGCGCTGACTGAGCAGATCTTTCATTGAAACCTGAACCTCACGTCCAGTCAATTCTTCAAATTGAGAAAGTAAGTCGGCGTAGTGCCTTACAGCAGGTTCCTGCCAGTGCGGGAAACCCTGTGCACTTTGAGTCATAGATTCCAGACGGATACTGCCATCAACCTTACCTCGTTGGCATACCTTTTTCACTTTATCCTTGACAGATGCTTCCAATGTCAGCAATGCATTGGGGAGCCGCAGTCGAATATCTAAGAACCGCTGGTTGACAGATCGGATTTCAACGTGGCAGAGCCAGCCGTCCTGTTCACATTGTGCGGTGCCATAGCCTGTCATCGAAACGGCCATCTACTGCTCCTGAATTTGTGCAAATTGTGACAAGAAAAACAAAACAAGCGATACAGGCAGTTGGTGACCTTTACTTTCTTTCTGGAATCTAGCAAGCTCTTAGTAAAAGCCATGTTTGTCAACTTCTTATCCTGACAAAAGCCATGTTCCAGCTTCTACGTAAGTGGCAACGTCGTTCTCAGGAACTGCCAGAAGATATTATCGATTACAAGCACCAGTGTGAGCAATTAGTCAATAAATACGAGACTCTACTGGATCAGATTTCTCAGTATATGCAAACTGAGGAAAGTGTCCTGGGCAAGGAAGAACCGGAGACAGTAGTCCCTCCTCCTCAGGACACAGGCATCTTCGAACTGCTAACAATCAAAGGCGAATTGCTTCGCATCACGGAAGAATGTGATCAGTTGATGAACAAGGGATTCCGTGAACCGACCATTGCGCCACTGCAAAAGGAAGCAATGGAGTTGCTAATTAGCCAGCTTCAGAATTTGCGACAGTATTCCGATCAAATCGAAGAAGCTCTTCTAGACTTCGAGGAAAAATTGATGGAAATGGAAGAATTGGCTTCCACCCGTGGTCTTCGCAACTGAATTGATCCTAATCTTTTTCACCATCGCCAGCCACCATCGTGGTAGACTGTGGTAGTGATGATCTCTTCGTTGGGGACATCTTGATCGAAGGCCTGACGTTCTCTGCGTTCCTGCGCAAGCTGGCTTCCCTGTTCAATCACATCAACAATCACTTCTTCTCCCATCACCTCATTCCCGTCTTCATCATCATAGCTTAATTCATCAATGCGAATCTGCTCTTTGGTGATGGACTCCAACTCATCGAAGAGCGTCCCCATTGCCAGGTCAAAGTACCAATCTTTGCTTGTGAAGAAACTCTCATCGCTGAGCATAGCCAAGAATACAACACGATATGGATCAATCCCCTTGTGTTCCGCCACTGCTACGCGTAAGTCAGCCCAGCACTCATCTTCAAGCAGATCTGTCTCTGGATCAGCAAAAGTTCCTGCTCCTAAATCTACAAAGGTATAGATTTCAAAGTGAGCCTGATAAGAGACTTGTTGCTGAACCAATCGGTCATAGCTTTGCTGACCTTTTTCACTAAGTTGGTAATGCTGCTCAACGTCAAGTTGAACAAGATCTTGCTGTTCTAATGCTTTGAGATTGGGTTCGATCGTTTTGTGATTCTGATCCAGAAAGGAGAAATGGATCTTATCCTGCGAATTGGCAATGCGGTGGAGCAGTAACAAAATACTGAATTCTTGACGTTGAGAGTCCGTCAGGGATTTGCGCTTGGTGTTCATAGGGGTGTGTCAGAACGTGGTGGATTTTCCCAGATGGTCGCTGAGCAATCTTGCGAAGCAGTCATAGAATTCTTCCTGCTCCGCTTCTGCGAACCAGCGGTCACTGTCTGCTTGGTATTTGAAGTGCCAGCCACGGGCGTTGCCTGCCAACCAGATTTCATGAATAGCTCGCTGGGTGTTAAGTACAATGATCCCAGGACGTTCCTCGAAGGCGATTTGTAGCTTGTCCGGAGTACGGTCGTAGTCGAGCAGATCTTCATTTCGATCCAGCAACTGTTCGACCTGCCGAAAGACGCGTTCTGCACGTTGTGAATACTCCTTACTGTCCATTGTTTTTCCCCAGTTGAATAAATACAACAGGTTAGAGCAGAGTCTTTGAGAGTCAATACAAAACCCGGTGGTTTGTAGTTGCGTCTTGATAGCAAAACTTGCAGACTAAATTTCCTATTGCAACAACATTTTTGAGTGGAGGCTTCTATGCGGTCTGTCCGGAACCTGATGATGCGGTTCGTGTGCTTGCTGCTGATGGTGGGTCCAGTTTTAGGTAGTGCTCTGGATTCGATGGATGAACGTTTTGAACAGCGAAGTTATCGGCGCTTTTTGTTGCCCAACGGGTTGAAGATTCTGTTGGTTTCAGATCCAACTGTGCGCAAAGCCGCAGCGTCTTTGACTGTGGGTGTTGGCGCTATGAGTGATCCGGAAATGCATCAAGGGTTGGCGCACTACCTTGAACATATGCTCTTTTTAGGCACGGAAAAGTATCCGGAGTCTGGGGAATATCAACAGTTTGTCTCCAATCGAGGTGGTTATACAAACGCTTACACGGCTGGAGATCACACAAACTATCACTTTGAGATTGACCCAGAACATCTGGATGGAGCTCTGGATCGATTTGCCCAGTTTTTCATAGCACCCTTGTTTAATGCGCAGTATTTGGAAAAAGAGCGGCGCATTGTTGATTCTGAACACTCTAAGAATATTCCCAACGATTTTCGTAGACTCTTCGAAGTCCGCAAGCAGACCTACGTTCCTGGACACCCCCTACAAAAATTCAGTACTGGCAATCTGCAAACTCTTGGGTTCACAACGCGCGATGACGTGATTGACTTCTATGCTCGTTACTACTCCAGTAATCGAATGACCCTGGCCGTCTCAGGCACGCAGTCACTCGATAAGTTGCAAGAGATGGTGGTGCCTCGCTTCTACGAGATTGTTGACCGGAATCTTGATGAGATTACGTTTCCCACAGAATATCTTGCTCCGAGTTCTAGATTTCGGCTGCTGCAAGTGAAGCCACTCAGCGAGATTCGTTCTCTAACACTCAGCTTTCCATTACCATCTACTCAGCAATACTACACGAGCCAACCACTGAACCTGTTGGGATTTTTAGTTGGGCACGAAGGAGAAGGCAGTCTGCTCTCCCTGCTGAAGGTAAAGAACTTGGCAACAGGACTCTCGGCTGGAGCTGGATCATCGACAAATTCTTATTCTTCTTTTGAGGTGACAGTCCAGTTAACCCCACGAGGAGTAGACCGGTATCGAGATGTGATCACTTACCTGTTTCAATACCTGCGGATGTTGCGTGAGGAAGGTCTACCACGTTACATTTTCAATGAAGTGCAGCGGATGAACGAGATTAACTATCGATTCTCCGAACGTGTGGAAGGCACTAGACTAGTCAATACCCTCTCCGCATTATTGCGCTTTGTTCCTCTGAGGGAAGTGGAACGTTCACCGTTCCTGCTGACTGAATTTCGCAAAGACTTGTTCGATAGTATGCTCTATCGCCTGACTCCAAATAACATGCTGGCGATTCTTGTGGATCAAGGTGTCAAGGTTGACAGTACGGAGAGCTACTACGGTACAGAATACTCCTATCGTCAGGATCGCGTCCACTGGGTACAGGCGTGGAAGACTGCCAGACGTCATTCAAGCCTGTCACTTCCAGTACCCAACGATTTCATACCACAAGACATTGCCCTGCGAGATCCGAAGGCTCCCTTCACCTTTAACTACGAATCACTTGCTGGATTGGTTGAGGAGAATTTGCCAGAGAGTGTGATGTCCTTACTCCGTCAAGAATCCAGTCGCCGGTGGCAATCTTGGTCTGAACTGGCGGCCTCTCTACAATTGCCACATGGGCAACAGAAGGCTGTACGAACCGTAATAATGCGTCATGCCGTTGAAGAACCGCAGCGCCTAGTGGATCTGTCCAAGGGACGTGTTTGGTTCCAGCCAGATTTCCGTTTTGAGCAACCGAAGGGTAGGGTCATGCTACGTATTCTGACTCCAGAAGCATATGCTACCCCTCGTCATGCGGTGTTGACTCAACTTTACGTTGCTGCAATTGAAGAAGGACTTAATGAGTTCAAGTATCCGGTCAGTCTGGCTGGTCTTGACTTCAACCTACGCAACGACAAAGAAGGAGTGCAAATTAACTTTGATGGTTACTCAGATCGGCTATTGGAGTTGGTGGAGAGAGTTGCGGCTCAATTACAGAAAATTCAGATAGACCAAAAAACTTTTGCCACTCTACAGGATGCAAAGCTGAGGAGTTATCGTAACTTCACACTTCAGGAACCATATCAGCAGGCTTTCTATGAGCGGGGCCTGTTGCTGGAAGTTTTCCGACACTCGATCCGTCAATATGAGAAGATTGTCCCAGATGTTACACTGAAAGAGCTGACTGCACATGCAAAACAACTGTTTGCAAAGGCCTACGTGGAAGTTGTCATATATGGCAATCTTGAGGTCGATAAAGTAAAGCCGATCATGGAGCGAATTGTCAGTGATTTGAGTCAGCAACCCTTGCCGCTAGAAGAGCGATTTCATGAGCAGGTCCGCCAGATTCCTGCTGGTACGATTCTCACCTTCCAACAAGATGTGACAGTCAATAATTCAGCGCTAGTACTAGAACTACAGCAAGGTGATGACACTCCGGAAAACTGGGCAACTCTGCAGGTGCTTTCACAGTGGATTCAGCCACAGTTCTACAATGAATTGCGGACTCGGCAACAAACAGGCTACATTGTAAGCTCTGGTTCGATATTGACTGAAGAGACCCTGAGTCTGTTCTTCTTGATCCAATCTGGTGATTTTGCTCCAGATGACCTCTCGGAGCGAGTGCGAATTTTTCTACCCAAACTCTATGAAGGTCTCCAGAATCTCAGTCAGCAGGAATTTGAAACGATTCGCCGCTCCGTCTTGCGTGCTAGTCTTGAGCGTCCTGATCAAATCAATGAAGCCACCGGTCGCCTGTTTCAGATTCTTTTCGAAGAAGATGGGGACTTTGATTTCAAAAGTGACAAGCTTCGGTTTCTGGCTTCCTTGGAGCATCAAGACTTTCTGAGGCAAGGACGTCAGATGTTGGAACCAACTCAACAGCGGCAGTTGGTACTTCAGATGATTGGTGCAGGAATGAGCAGCCTGCTGCCACAAGAGGGGGTTGTACGGGATGCAGGCGATATTGCTGAGCATCTGCCATGTCCGGAGTTTTGCCGACCCAATTGAGATAGTACTTATGATTCAAAATACTCTATTTCATAAAGTCTATCGGCTTGCTCCAATTCCACTGGTCTTGCTGTGTGCTGCCTGTGTTGGTTCGAGCAAAACGTTCTTACCAGACGGTAGCGAAGGCTATGTGGTAACTTGCAGTGGCAGCATGGTGAGTTGGGGAGACTGTGAGGCCAAAGCTGGGAGCCTTTGTGGAGCAGGTGGGTATGAGATTGTTTCGAAAAATGCTAACCAGCAAAACGTTAATTCTTCGGAGCGTTCAATGATGATTGCCTGCAATAGTAGCAGAGAGCCCACCACTACTGACAAATTGATTCAGAAAAGTCAGGAAATGCTGGACGAGGGGGTAGATAAGGGCAAAGAACTGTTGGATGAAGGAGAAGACCTTCTGGACGAAGGTGTTGAGAAAGTCAAAGAACTGTTCTGAGTGGAGGCCTGTTGAACGCTCCTGAAACAGACTGGTTCAGGCCCAGTACGGAAGAAATCAGTCTCTTTCTGGCCAGAGAATTTTCGCAGGCAAAATGTTGGATTGTGGAGGTGGGCAATCAGACGGCCTGGATTGATCACGAGATTTGAGAGGCAGAATTAGCCACGGAGGAACAGTGTCTGGCCCAGTGCTATGGAGATGACTGACGTTGTGCTTTACGTGGCTCTCTTTGGAGAGATCGGGATCGTTCCATTGACAGTGATCACCGGTCTGACAATCAACTTCTTGCGCAAACCACCAGCTACTCAGCACATCATTGCTGTCTGTACTTTACTCAAAGTTGGTCGGACCCTTGCAGCGGAGAGTCCCGACTCTACTCTGAAGGCTACAAGAACCGGTAGCTCATGCGGTGGGTACCCACTCAATTCCGCTGGCTAGGCGTTCCTAGAGGCTGATCTTGCTAGCGTAGGTTTCCCAGTGCCTTGGACATCTTTTCAGGAACCTGCTGGATTTGCTCACGACTCACCATCATGTTAGCCACAGCCCTTAGTGCTTCCGGCCCAAAGTCGAGCATCCCAACTCCCTGCTTCTCCAAAGCCTCAGAGAGGGCTACGGCTGAAGTCCCTGGTGTCTGGAAAACTATTATGTTCGTCTGCACACTTTCCAAATTAACTTCAACTCCTTCCACCTGGCTCAGTCCTTCTGCCAGCAGGCGTGCGTTAGCGTGATCTTCTGCGAGCTGCTCTCGGTGATTTTCCAAGGCATACAAAGCCCCAGCTGCAATGATGCCTGCCTGTCGCATTCCTCCTCCAAACATTTTTCGGAAGTGACGCGCTCGTTGAATGAAGGCTTGGCTACCTGCCAAAGCTGAGCCGACTGGTGCTCCCAGGCCTTTGGAAAAGCAGACACTGACGCTATCGAAGTCAGATACCAGTTCAGCTTCCGGTTTGCGCAGGGCAACGCTGGCGTTCCAGAGTCGGGCACCATCTAGGTGTAGTGCAAGGTTATGCTCTCGGCAAACGGCACCAATTTTACGAATTTCCTCCAGCGGATAGACTCTTCCACCTCCCCGGTTATGAGTGTTCTCGAGGCATACCAGCCTCGTGATTGGATGATGTACGTCTGGCTTGCGGAGTGATTTCAACAACTGCCTAGCATTGAAGACACCGTGGTCTCCAGGGATCAGACGGCAGGAAACACCAGACAGAGCTGCTGGACCTCCACCTTCGTAGTAGTAAATATGGGCCTGAGCCTCCAAAATCACCTCATCCCCTGGCTGGGTATGAGCTCGTAATCCAACTTGATTAGTCATCGTACCGGAGGGCATGAAGACAGCAGCCTCCTTTCCCAGAATAGCCGCTGTTTTCTCTTCCAGCCGAAGTACAGTTGGATCTTCGTGGTGAACATCATCACCTACCTCGGCCTCAGCAATAGCCTTGCGCATTTCATTGGTTGGTTTGGTGACAGTATCGCTTCGCAGGTCAATCCACATCAAATCCTCCTAAAGAGTGAAGTGTCAGAAAAAGCTTAGCGTGCCGGGGTCTACTTTGGATGTCAAATCCGAATGATCAGGCTGAGTCAATTTGAGCATGGTGGCAAGCCACCAGTTGTCCTGTTCGGATTTGACGAAATTCTGGTCGCTGTTGGTGACATTCGGTAGTCACTTGTGGACAACGTTCGGCGAAAACGCAACCAGTATACTGCTTGGTGGGACTGGGTACATCTCCAGCAAGCACTCGCTCTCCCAGAGGGAGTCGGGTCTTGGGATCTCCGGAAGGAATCGAACGTAGAAGGGCTTGTGTATAAGGATGTGCAGGGGTTTGGAAGAGTTCCTTCCGGTTAGCGATCTCTACGATACGACCCAGGTACATTACTGCAACTCGATCTGCCAGATGCTGAATCACTGCTAGGTCGTGACTAATAAACAGATAGCTTAAACCCTGTTGCTGTTGTAGATCAAGCAACAGATTGAGGATTTGTGCCTGAATCGATACATCCAGCGAGGAAACTGCTTCGTCACAGATTACAATTTCAGGACGTAGGGCCAGTGCGCGGGCAATACTGATGCGCTGACGCTGACCGCCGGAAAATTCGTGGGGAAAGCGCTTGAGGTGTTCAGAACGCAAGCCAACCTGCTCGAGTAGCTTCGTCGCAAAATCTTTTGTCTCTGAAGCATGGATTTGTCTGTGGTATCGTGCTGCACTGCTGATGATTTCTTCGATAGTCAGTCTTGGATTAAGAGAAGCGTAGGGGTTCTGAAAAATCAACTGCATCCGCAGTCGTTGCC
>DPLM01000166.1 GCA_003541985.1 Deltaproteobacteria bacterium
TTAGCTGTGATGATTTTTGAATTCCTCCCAAAGCATTTAATGAACCTTTTTTTGAAACAGCAATAGTTTCAACTTTTGAAGTCTTCGAAGTTTTCTGATCTCCATTTCCACTAATAATTGACTGCTTAACTTGCATCTAAACCTAACGCCAAATGTTGTAATCGAATACTCTAATTCGTAATTTGAGATTCAAATCCTGCGCCAGTAATAAAGGATTCGAAGGGCTCAAGAGGCGAAAAACGTATTCATCCCGCCTCCCATCACTAATTCAAAAGCTCTTGGCTCTTTTCCGGTACCTGTGATATCGTCAGTGAAACTTTTTGCTTTGGCCGGTAGATTTCCGGTTTCTAACCGCCCCAATCAATTCTTACGATATGACCATAGAAGAAAATACTCTGGAAAGTGAGAACAGAGATCCACAAGAACTCCTGCAAGAAATGGAAGAAGCTGCTTGGCGCCAAGGGCAGCCAGGACTAGAATTTTTCTTCTCATATCTGATGGTTGAGATCAAATTCCCAAACAATAATGACGATTCAACTTGGGAATTGAACACTCGGGGCCTAGACATTGATGCCCTCAGAAAAGCTATCCAGAGAGAGCAAGACATTATGCAGCAGGTTCTGCAAAGCGATTCCTTCCCCTGGGTTAAGTTTGGAATGGAAACTAAATTAGTCAACGCTGCCGAAATTCAAGAATACCCCTACAATTTTGCAGATCTAATCTTCGTGAGCTTGTCACTCCCTGCTTGGGTAATGCCTCCTCAACGACCAAAACTTCTAGCAAAGCTTAGAAATATCCTTGTACTCTATCGAAACAACAATCCGGATGCCATAATTGTTACAGTAACCAAGCACGCACCGTTTCGACTTAAAGATCGGCTCTCTTACCAATGGGGAGAGCTAAGTCGTGAGTTGGGAGGTATTGGAAACAAGGGTGCTATAACTCGTCTCGTTGCTCAACAATTGGCATCCACAAGTGTGCTACAGTCCTACCTTGACGGAGAGCATACCACACAAAAAATTAAGAAACAGACGTGGATACAAGACCTTCAGAATCATTTGGAGTCGTTGCAATATGGTCAAACCAGCATGAGATTGATCGTCTGCATCGAAAACCAGCTTCATGACACCTACGCTAGACGGGCTAATGCCGTACTGAGGAACAATAAATTCAGTAAATTCATGGTTATCAAAGAGTCTGCATTGAAGCCCGAAGTGTTGCGAAAATGCGATTTCATGATCCTGCTTGGCTTTGAGGCCTCTGAAGAACTTAAGAAAACCAGGGAATATCAGCAGCGACAAAAAAGAATCTACGAAGTTGATCTTGATCATCCAAAGGGATTACCCGACGTCGCAGTCCGTTACGAAAACATGACCAATAAGCTGGAAAAGCGTTACCTAGAACTAAGAGAGAACCTTAAAGAGGAGCGCTACAGTGAATACTTCCAACTGATCTTTCAAAAGTATGAGTCTTACCAAGATATTGCTGCAAATCAGTATGAGATTGATCAGGAGCTAACCAAAATAGAAGCTTTCGGCCGCAAGCTGGCCAAAGGTTACTTTAATCTCGTTGAGTCAATCTTGCTACTAGGCACAAGGCGGGCACATGTCGTTACCCGCTTTGGGGGCATTATGTTGCAAATGACTCGCTATCTCATTGTAGACGACTTCTCGTCTGATATTATTGACCATCTTGCAAAAAAAGGCTTCCCTCGCCATCAGTTGACATACATGAACTCTCTCGATTTTCTTCAGGTATTCCTGAAACACAAATTAGAGAATCCTAAGTTGGTCAATGCCCCTGCAGAATCAGCCTACATGCATTTTCTTCAAAACGCCCAGTTTTTCAAAAAATTTGAGGTGGTCTTGATCAACGGATGGAATTTAGAGGAAAGCGGAGATCTGGTGATCAAACTCCGAACTTGCGCTGTAGCAGATGACGAGAACCACAATCCTGCCCCAACGGTTAGCACTGAAAACATGCACACACTTCTTTCTACTCCGAAAGAGAAACTTCTCCGTATGATTTTGCCGGATAAAGAAGGCAAGGAAACGGATAAAGACCGGGAGAAAGAAGATAACATACTAAACACACTCAATGAAACTCTTGCCCTGACAGAATTGACTCCCTTAGCGAAAATGATGGCTAAAAAGAAAAGCCACTCGTTTAAAGTGAAGTCTTTGAATGACCAAGAAAGCAAACTACTTGAGGAAATAAGAGCGGATGAAACTTTCGAAATTGAAAAAGCACTTTCGGAGAACAACTACGGTCAGGAGTTATCAGGCGCAATAACTGCGAAGAGTGTTCCTTCTTCCAGACTACAGAAAATTGACGAAACTGAGGAAGAAGAGGTTTCAAAAAAACTGAATCCAGAAGAAGAACTTTTTGGTTCAATTATTCAGTACCGTCTCAACTCCTTGAAAATACATAGCTTTGCATGTGGAATTCGCTGGTTAGCAATGCTTGAGAACAGGAAGATTATCTCTTTCCTGAAGACTCAGCCAAAAGCTCAAGACATGTCCATAGAAGAATTGCTCGAATTCGGCCGAGTATGCATTGTCAGTGAGGACAAACCTATTGAAGAAAAGGGTATTCGAGCCGCACTCAGTGTCGGAGATTTTCCAGAGCGGCTTGTTTACATGCGAAATATTCCTGGCAAAAGAGAATTCGAGGCAGAGGATTTTCTGCTCTACGTGGTGGATTGTGAATGCTACCTGTTTGAAGACATTATGCGCTTCTTGTATGCGAAAAATCTCTCCTTGGCAGCCCCAATTCCAGTCTTGCTGTTGATGTCGGAAAACTTCCAAAAACAAATCCAGAAAGGGGAAGACACCCTACTTGCTCACATGGCGGGCATCGAAGCCAGAGCGGATCAAGTCAACCCAAAAGGCTTTCCTGTCTCTAATCGTGTTGATTCCTTAGAAGATGAGCAGAAAATTAAACATATTATCCGCGGAATTTTGAATTTACCACTTGGGTTCTATGAAAAATTTGAACAGAAAAAACTCGGAGGAGATGGCAATGCGGAGGGTCACAGTTTGAGCGCGCCCACTTCCAAAGAAGTCTCCGAGGAAGCAATCCAAGAAGAAATGAAAGACATGGACTGGTCTAAATTTCCACTTTAAGAATCTGCCGGATTTTTCAGTAAACCCGGCATTCATCATGAAGTTCGGTCCGACCCTCCAGAGCATT
>DPLM01000418.1 GCA_003541985.1 Deltaproteobacteria bacterium
AAGGCCAAGACTGGAAGTGGGAAGGCTACGAGTAAGCAGTTTTCTATAAAATAATAAATTAAATGATTGTTTCTATAAAACAATCATTTAATTGAGAAAGAATCTAATCGGAGAATAAGAATTTATGAAACGAAGTAAAAGTCCTTATATTGATATCTTTAAATTTTCTGGTCAAAACAATTGGTGTCTAGGCTGTGGTCGTACTCGTCAGGAATGCTAATAGTGGAAGTCAATGAAGCCCTGCGCCAGAAACATTCTGCTGAAAGAGCTACCAAAAAAGATGTCTAAACTAAAAAATGAATGAACTGAAAGAGGTAGTGATCAATCTGGTAAGCAGTCGGTGGGCTGCACCATCGCAGAAATCAAAGCAAGAACATCAGTACAAGGAACAATTATGATGAAAGCAGAAGAGTATGAGAAGGCCTGGAGAATAGCATTCAAAGATAATGATTTCACACTAGTTGACAAAATCTACCACCCTAAATACTCAGCATTTGACTACAGAGCGGGATTAGAGGTCAATCTTGAGTCAGACAAAGTCATCGTTTCAACGTATGGTGAATTTACCAGATCAGGTCCATTTAAAAAAATCTTTGAAAATGACGAATTCCTTTGCATCGAAAGATATTTAAGATCCACGTTCACAAATCCGCCCACTTACTATTCGTCATTTTCTGCTGTTACCTACAAAGATGGGAAAATAATTACGCAAGAAAGTATTAATGAAGAGTTATTAAAGGACCCCAGTGAAGGCCAAGACTGGAACTGGGAAGATTACGAGTGATTTGCTGGGGACTCCCTCACCCTCTAAGGATTCTGCTGGTGGGGCTTAGTAGCTTGAAGAATTTCTGCAAGGACGGGAAGTCTCATTACTGAGTCTTTGCTCGTGGTGACGTGACTTTGAGACTGTGGCGGCTTATTACTGCTTAACAAATGCGACAGTGTTCACAGTAGTTGGGTAAGAAGTAGAGGAAGAATCACCATAATGTAAATTATTGCCATCAAGCTTGTAGATGTTGTATAAAGTCGTGTTTTTCACAAGGAAGTAATTTCTACAGAGCTCTGTGTGAAGCTGTATTTGTAACCTGTGCTACCGTCAAGAAATCCAATACTATCACCAATTTTGATGTTTGTTGCTTGGTCAGAGACTTTGGCCATTTCAGTTGTACATGCTGAATCTGAATAAATTGTTCCGATTTGTGAAGCATTTGTTCCCGAAACTTTCACTGTGTAGCTCACATAAGTTCCATCATCGGGTAAACAACCAGTAATATGAGTCCCCTACAAATCCGAGATGGGGCCTGTCAGAGTTGTGCCACCTGATGAGTCATCACTGTCTGATGGGGCACAACCAAAGAGAGCAAGCAGACAAGCAGATATTACTGCCAGTAGTGATAACCTCTGATTTTTCACGGATACCTCAATTTGTAGAAAGTTGAATTGAGTCTACAATCTATCATAAAACACAGCGCATACATCCCACCATGGGTATCTGAAGTCAAGGCGCAGAAGTTTTAGAATAAAAATTTAAATATTCCCGATTTTTCAGCCTCTTTCTGTTAGAAAAGTAGCCTCTAGGACTCTTCTTTCCTCAGAAAAAAGTATTTTCTCAACATAGTTGGACATGCGCTCTAAGTTGTTGACTTGGACGGTTCGAGCAAACTTCACATAGTATGCTGATTGTGCAGAATTCATAGGTTTTGGTTGCCAATTAATTGGCTTCAAAAGCTTGGATTCCGTTGGAATTGTTGTGGAATGCTGCTGTGGGAACACCACTCTGAACTGCAAAGGCAACTGTTCCTTCAAGGCTCTAGTCAACTTCCATCCCAAGGCGTTGCGGAGCGTTGCTGTCAGCAAGTCGTAAGGCAAAGAAATCCCGTAGCTTCTCAGGCAACAGAGCTTCTCCACCAAGAGTTCTCATTTCTCTTGGAATCAATGGGTGGATGAAGTTGCGCTTGCTAGCAGGAGACAGAGAATTCACGCGCCTCTGTGCTTCTGGACTTTAGTTTGGCAAATCATGATTGGTTGGTTTTTACAGCACCTTGGCTAGGGAATGCTAAAACATCTTGAATAGAAATTTCTAGTCGTCAAGCCTACGATCATAAGTCCTCAAAGCGTTAATTGGATCAGGACAGAAGCTGTTAGCGAGCTCGTCCTATTTCAATTTCGGCATGTAGCGCTACATTGTCTGTATCGTTATGCTTACCAATAGTCGATTCTTACGGGTTTTGATATTCTCTGAAAGTACCATCACAGGTTTCTGTCCTGTCTCTCTCAAATTTTAGTGAGGTTGCAGAAGAATTGTTGAAACTGCTCAAGAAGATCGAGCAACTACAAAAGCAATTAAGTGAGGAGCAGCAACAGAGGCTGCAGATGGAACAAACGATCGAGCAACTTTTTACAAGCTAGAAAAGAAAAAATTTTAATTTCAGTTACTTTTCAAGTATTTTTCAAGCTTTAGCAAGTTGTGTGGCAATATGTTGAAAATTACTAGGGCACTCACTGTGCACTGTTATTCATACATCTAAAGTATTACACAGCTATCGAGGACATACATGCCCATCACTGGATTCAACGAGTTAGTTGAGGAACTAAAATTGATGAGGGAGCAGTTTAAGGATCAGCAAGAGCGACAGGCAGTAGAACAACTGAAACGGGAGCAGTTGGAATCGTGTATCGCAGATTTACAGCAACAGTTGTCAATGGAAAAGCTCAAAAGGCAGCAGTTAGAAACCTATATCGCAGAGCTATTAAACAGATCTGATAAGCTTTCCTTTGTGAATGAGTTGCCTGCTACAGCCACATTTTTTGAGGAGGTTTTTCAGAAGTAAAGCTGTTGATCTTCCTCCTGTTCTACCGATATCAAATAGAAGAGTAACTGTTGCCAGCAGGGCTAAAGAGCGAATCATATTCTTTTGTAAGATGAACCTCTCAGCAGCCACCCATCTTGGTTTTTGATCGTGGAATCTCCAAGTTTGTCTGTTATTCTGGCAAGCATAAATAAAGTTGCTTCCTACAAAATGGTAAAATGATTGATATATCTCTTCGTAGGCGGTTGAAGTTTAGTTCCTCTTCCGTTCCTTTTATTTGGTCCACTGATTCCACTCGCAGAATATCACCGTATAAGAGAGATTGTCGATTTCATTGCCCTCATCGATGGCAACCCAGGCTCTGGTCAAGGCATATGACCCCATTCTCGAACTTTAGTACTAGTCTTTTGATCCTACCAGTTTGATAGGATTCTCGTTCATATAGAGTTTCGGGTTAGGGTTGCAGATGTTCTTTATTTGTTCAGTAACCTTTGAATTACGTATCGATTTCGATCAGAATTCGTTTTGATCAGACTTGGCCTACAACCATCCTCATGAAAAATCCGTATTAAAATTCAATGAACAAGTTAACTAGGAGACTTTCACTGACTTTAGAGGATTCCAGCAAAAGAGATAAAAAATAGGGATTATGCTTTATATACAGCCTTAACCTAATAGAATTGGAAATCTATTAAGCTAATCGAGATAATGATCCCGAACAACCCACTTTTTAGGTGTATGATGCTGAGTTCCATACTTTTCCATAAATACTTAGCTTAATGGAAAGGCTGACAAACACACTTCTGATATCCTCCTCAAAATCTTCATTTTCAGAATCTCTGAAAGCTTAGGGCTATCTTCTCAATCTGGCCTAGATAATCTGAGTTATAATTTAAAATAAATTCATACTTGACTCGAATATTGCAAGTGCTAAATCCCAGATGGATTTACTAGCTCGCAAGGAAGCGTTATCGCATTTAGATAGAAATGATGTAAGAAGGGATTGCTTTCATCGATGTGCATGAGTTGTGTTTTTGCCTCATTGGAAGTGCTCAAAACCTTCCCTGGGCGCATTAGACCTTTTAGTTCATAAAAGGCTAATAGGAAGCACATCTGAATTGTGCCAGTCTAACTTCTCCTTCATTCTCTGCGAATTTGGCTCAACAATCCTCTGGAGAACTACCTATGAATGAAGGTAGAAACTTCTTTGTGTGGCTCGTATTCATGGCGGTAATCTTTGTAACGCTTGCAGTGTTGGAGACACTTCTGGAGGTTCCAGACATTTCCTAGATCAATCTACTGAAGATCGCAATCATACCCTACCGGACTAGATAAGAACCATAACTTCCCAGACGTCATAACCAGTTGTGGTTCATCGGATCACTAGTACCTCACTACCTGTTCTTCTCACTTCTACGGCTATTGCTCGAGCTGTGCTGCTTTGACCACACTGTTAGCCTGGTCATTTCCAAGAAAGACTTGCAGAAGTTTTTGGGGTATTTGGCTTTCCTACTGACTAGAGTTTAACTACTTGGATAAACTGACAATCCAAGTGTCCCTGAGATCAGTTCTACTGAACGGTGTTTTATAATGATTTGGTAGGTGGCCTGAAAGTGAAGGTGGAATCAATAAAAGCAGGAAATATTTGTAAAATCATCACTTGACATTACTGATTGATAGGTAGCTACTGACTTTATATAATCCGTCACACTATAACTCCAAATCTGAAAGAGCAGGAGCCAGTTATGATGAATGATGGTAGAAACTTCTTCATTTGGCTCATCTTCATGGTGGCTATCTTTATTATTCTTGGCGTTCTTGAAACGGCTCTTGAGGTGCCAGACATCGGCTGAAGCTTTTTGCTGTTTGTCATAATCAGACCTTTGTTCCAGATGGACTAGATTCAAGATCTTGCATGGCACTCCAGGTGGGTTCTACGGCATCCGCTGTCGTCCGCGACCTGTTTGCTGTACCAGACCATCTTCCTCTGTTCCAGATACTTCCTGTCCTTCTCCTCTAGGTTGAAGCCATTTACCCTTCTTGGCACTACTAAAAATTCCAAGACCCCACAGCGATCTGGAACTTCTTCTTTTTGTTTCTCGTGTCACTGGTGTCCCTACCTTAGTATTCCTAAACTAGAAGTTGACAAGTAGACGGGTTCGTTCGAAAAGATAAAGAGAACAAGTGTAGCGAAAAGCTTTGGACAAGAAGAAAGTTTGACAACGTCTTGAGCTTGAGATCATTGT
>DPLM01000029.1 GCA_003541985.1 Deltaproteobacteria bacterium
CATGATTGTAGCCACTCACAGCAGTGAAGTGTTGGAAATAGCAGACAGGGTAATTTCTTTGGAAGAGGGGAAGCTCATTGAAATTGAAGCCTCCAATTGAGTTGGGGCGTCTATTGCTTGTGGTTTCGAGAGGTTGGCTGCAATCTAATTATAATTTTAAATCTTTTTCAGTTCTCTGTTGTTTTGAAAAAACCAAAGTAAATCCTTACAAGATTTTGAAGTATTGAACCATCACACTTTTTAAAGGTTATGGATACAGTTTCAGAACAGACTGCCGTAAAGGAGTCGCAGAAATCGTCTCTGCAGGTTAGTTTCTATATTTTTCGAGCGTTGGCATTTGCAGATCGTAATCGATCGACTGCATCGTTGATTGGGGTAGTCTTACTCGTTACTCTTTGCGACATTCTTTTTGATGCAGTCCTCTTCGAGCCATACAAGGGAGTTATTGCTATTTTCAGTGGTAGCTTCCCAGGAGGGTTTGAGGGTGTTGATATGGGATTTAGTGCGGAAGTCTGGCAAGCCTTACTTGGTATGATCTTGGGAACTTTGATCTTGGTCATTTCGATTGCTTCTCAAAGTATTCCAAAATTGATTGATCTCTACATGAAAGATCTGCCTAGCCTGATCTATGTGTGGTTTTTAATCGTTTCGGGGATGCACGCAATTCTCATCAATTTGTATGCCGATATTGATCTGGTCCGCCCCGCCAGCAGAGTGTTTAACACCCATATTCTCCTTGTTCTCTCAGCTTTTTTTGCCTTCCCCTATATTTTCTACATTTTACGGTATACTAAACCAAGCAACGTAATTAGTCGAATTTACGGTAATAATCTTGATCAAATTCATGACCTGACAACGGAAAGAGCCCAGGCACTCATAACAGTTCCTAACATCCGTGAGCAGTACCAAGTACAGATGTTCGAGGCTTTGAACCAGTTAGATGATATTCTAGAGTATGTGTCTTTCAAGGAACTCAAGGCCGATATCATTCACCAGATGAGTCTGACGATTCATGAATACGTTCGAGTCAAACCCCACATCGGCGACGAATTTTTCACTGTGATGCCCAAAGTGCGAACTGATATCAGCTTCAAGACGATGATTGGCCAGTATGGGGACATGGAAAAAACAAAGACTTTTTACGAGCAGAAGTTGTTCCGCTTGCTTGGGAACGTTTACATACGGCAAATTGAAGATGGATCATTTGATCTGGCTTCCTTGGTAGCAGCAGAGATGTCTGAAATTGGTCTTACAGCAATTGAACTGGAGGATGATCACTTGGTGGATGTGATCATTATTCGATTCAACACACTGTTAAGATTCGCGATCAAGCATGCGATCAAGAACAACGAAGCTCGGAACCTTTACAACGTCGCATTTCACTATGGGAACTTTGTAAATCACTTGGCAGATTATCAGCGGATTGATTATCTCAAACGCTGCTTCATGTACTTCAGGATTTACGGCATTGAAATATTCAAGCATGGGAAAAATAGCCCTGCCCTGTATTTCATTGTAGATGTCATCGCCACTGAAATGAAAAAGCTGCTGGAGAAGGTCTACAACGAAAAATGGGATAGGGATTTACAAGCTCATCTGCTCGGAGAAATTCTTCAGGTTGATAACCCGCCGGATGTTAATAAAGAAGATCTGGATCAAGGGGTATTGATAAATAACGGAGTCAGAATTCTGCAGATTGGATTAGCTCTCTTCTATGAGCGGCACAATGATAAGGAGTTTGTTGAGAAAATCCTTAAGGACGTGATGGATGATGTTAACGTGCTTGGGGAAATTAATTTTAGCAAGGTGATTGAAATCTCATGTGGTCGGTTAAAATTCGCGGGGCCCACCTTTTGGGAGGATACCGACCGTGGGAATTTAAATATTTATTTCACACCAGATCAAAATTTAGTAGATGGTTTCAAGATAAAACTTTATGATCGCGCTCGTTTGAAATTAATCGAGACGATTAGCAAAGAATTCCGTTTGGAAGAAGAAGAGGCTCAATTGTTGTGGGAGATGTCCAGATTGATGGATGTTAAAGACTATAAAGCAATTACACAGAAAGCCAAAATCTTTGAACAGGCAATTCAGAAACTAGGACAATTAGACTATCAGAAATTAGATCTCTTGGTCAAACTCAGGGAGAAGTTGAGGTTCACATCTGAAAATCCAGATCTGATTGTGGGGAGCTCACGTCAGATAGCTCCGGGGGCTCAGCTGACAGCTAGTTTTAGATCACCAACAAATCATCACACTTATGAAGAGTTTAGCGCTCTTGTCAGGTTTAACTCTCCTAATTTCATTTACATTGAACCCAGCGACGCAAAACAACTTCCTGCTTTAAACAAAGAGCAACAATTGCCAATCACATTCCGTTTTACGACGAGCCGAAATAAACGAGTTTACCAGTTTACTTCACAGTTTGATCCATCGAAAACTCAGGAGCGGAACCTGTATCGTATTCTGCACACCGAGAAGGTGAAAATTATTGCAGAGGGCTAACTTTCTACTATGTTGAGGAACTGTCATGTCTGACGCTAAAGCTGATCGCAAACAGTATCAAATTACAGTCAACGGTAACAGATTTGCCATTGCAAGTCCTTATGGTGAAGAGCATATAAGGAAAGTGGAGAGCTTCTTGGAACAACAAATTTCAACAATTCAGCAAAGTTCTAGCTCCATTTCATCAAGTAATTTGTACTTATTGGTAGCCTTGAATCTGGCTGATCAGTTGATGAGACAGAAGCATCAACCACAGTATGGTGAAATGGAAAAAAATCTTCGTGATCTTTGCGAGAGACTTGATCAGGTTCTAGTCTAGGCCCGAATTCACTTGCCCAGATGGACTGTATTCGCTAGAATATAAATGGCTCAAAAATCACATTCTTGTGCTTTTTTGCCGAGAAGACCTGCGGTTCTCGTGATGACAAACTTTTGTTGCCTTTTCATCACCACGCGGAGATTGTCCCTGAGAATGGTGAGCACGCCTTCATTAAGGAAGCCTAAAATTCTTACACGCTTCTCCACCTATTCGGGCTAGGCATCAAAAGCCCATTTGTTCACACGGTTCTCGTGGGCTTCTTTACCCCCTTTCATTCCAAATTTGCTTCCTGATGGAACCGCTGCT
>DPLM01000122.1 GCA_003541985.1 Deltaproteobacteria bacterium
CTTTCTTCAAAAATTCCAATATCAAACGAGTGTTTTCGTAACGTTGAACACGGTCCGACCCTGGTTTGGCCTCATCAACACCGGTAACCGATGAGAACAATCGAAGTTGAATTCTTCTTAACAGGAGGAAGAGAGAGTTCTGCTGCGTGATACTTACTTCAGTTTCTGTTGGGAACAAAAATTCAGATCCTCTTGAGGATTTGAGATTAGTAATACCCGATCGCATGACAAGAGGAATTCCAAGCGATATCAAAATTTCACCCAATTGATCGGTGTTTGCATTGAATTGTCTGTGTCTATTATCACAGACAAAGGGCCTCATATATTTTGGTAACTTTCCTCCATGTCTTGGATTGCAGATTGTGAAGTCAGAATACCAAGAAAGTGATTTAATCTTGGATACTTTTTTGAATAAATTCAAAAGTTCGTTTTCTAATTCAGTATCTTTTACCACCTTGTTATAACTCTGAGCAAGTGGAAGCGGTTCATAGATGGGGAGCCCATTATTTGTGTATTTGATTCTCAAGCTCATCTCTTTGATACCGGTTGACATCTTCCCGAGATGTTCAGGTTTGCATGGGGTGCCTTTGGAAACACCACAGTTCTTGCATCCAATCTCATTCATTGTAAGGAAAGCATAAGCATATCTCGCAACCAGTTGATTGTAGGCCTCCTTTTGTGTCTGTTTATCCTTTCTAGCATTGTCAGTCTTCTGTTTGAATATGTCAAAATTTTTGCCAAGAGTAAATTCTTTTTTGGAATCAGCGCCCAATCCGAATTCCCCAACAAGGAGTCGTGTCCCCCTCTGGATTCTTTCCTTTTTCTTCAATGGTCGAGTAAACATTTGCTTTGACTTTTCTCCTTCTACCTTGTCCTTTAGAATGAGGAATAAGGTTAGGTTCTCGTATTGTGAAATGAGATCTAACCGCTTTTTATTGTAATATCTGTACCGCAATTCGCCTGCTTTGTGCCTACGGCTCCATTGCTGTTTAATCTCATTACGAATTGCGGAACGAGAAGGAACTGAAGGGTCAAGAATCATACCATTTCTTGTGACTTTTTTTACGACTGTTTCATGTTTATTCGTATCACGTTCTTGTTTCTTTTCTGGATCGACAGTTGTTTTCGTACCCTCTGCTACGCGATTATCATAAACAGACATAGCGTGTGTCGGCAAGATTGGTAATGAACCGCTTGTTTCAAATTCACTTGACTCATTTTTGTATCTACGACTGATTTTTCTGCATGTTTTGTCCATGTGATACAAGAAATTGACGATATCATCGGTCATCGGAACCCAACGAAAAACCTCTTTCCCGTGCTCAATGGTTTGAAAAAAAGAATCGGCCAAGGAACGAATTTCTCCACGAACAAAAACATCCGTCCGACTTTGTTCGACACCGGAGTACCGGCCTTTACTACGTACAGTATTTTCTTGGTAACCTTTGCTCTCCAAAATCAAAGAGGGAAATGCGGAAATCTCATGATGCGTGATGAATTCTTCAGATTGTAAATGATAGGAGACAAAGCGGTTCTCATGAGCAAGATAAACACCAATTCGTGGCGAATGTAAACACAATTCCTCTGTTGCTTCACGCAGAGCAGTTAGTGAATCCCAAAGTGAGGAATCATCCGGAGCAAATGTATAGCGATCGGCATTTGATTGTTTACCACCGGGCAACTTATGTTTCATCAATTCCGATGTAGGAGTATGCATGAGAAGGTGGTTCACACCTCCAATGGAGTGGTTTATTTCCAATTTTACAATGCGAATATGCTGGATGAATTTCCCATCGGTTTGAATCTCTGAACGGTATTCTCCACAATCATGACGCTTTTTGTATTCTTCAATTTCAGAATGGGACCAATTATTCTGACGAGCAAATTCGCGAATTTCATCCCAAGACATTTTGTTTTCTTCGACTGCCAACTTAATCCCTCCACCCATGATTACAAATTTGACATTCTAGGAAAGCTACTTCCGGTTCATCCGTCTGATCCATCTGACGGAGTTCACACGTCGCTTCACGACCACCACACTTTGGACACGGATAGGAATCTGTGGTCACCTTCTTTATGTTTTCAATCACGTCATATGTTCGCTTCTTGACGTATTGTGTTGTTTTATTGTTGATATGTTCTTCCTCTGGCTTCGCATCATCGTAACATTCGAAGCAGGTCACAACACCTTTTTCATTCGGAATTCCAAGCAGCAGAGAACCACAGATATTGCAGAACATTTAGACACCTCCATTGTAGTTTGATAGTTGACAAATTTCCATGTTGAGAAGCTCAACAACCTCCTCAAGATAGAACCGGACTTGTTTAATCGACAGAGGCGGTTCTACCTCTGCACCTGGACCGGATCGATCGATTCGGTTAATCAGGTCACATTCTTCAGAGACCGGCTTGTTGGTTCGCATCAGCGTCACCGTTGGCGTCTCAACCTTTCCAATTCGGTGGTGCGTGTAATACGGGAGTGTGTAATTTGTTCCAGCAGTGAAGGCCTTGTAAGCGACCTCCGTGGAAGCACACTTGCCCGTAACCACAATTTCATGCTCGCCCGTAAGCGCATTCTTTCGATACGCATGTAGGTAATCTTGGTCGCCATCGTAGTCAACCTTGTAGAAGTGCGATGGAAGAGACCCAACAAGGATTGTTGAGTTCAGGTCCCAACGATGGTTGTGAACGTTTTCATCTGCTTTCGCACCTACTGGGTAATAGTGCAGACGTTTCTTTCGGCCGTCTTTCTGTCCGAGAATGAGCTTTACAAAGCCATTCTTGTGCACATAAGAATCACGAGCGATCTCAACGAGTCGCTCTGGTTGATTCATAACCTCTGTGATGATTTTTCGGGTTTCATAAACGACACCAAGTCCGACATAATCGGTTTGAATTCCAAGGTCGTATTCTCCATTCTTTACTCCGGTTTTTTTGGGCATGTCATGGATATTGTTCGATAACCACTTCGTCTCTA
>DPLM01000258.1 GCA_003541985.1 Deltaproteobacteria bacterium
TTTGCTTGGAAAAAAATATCAAGCCTCTCTGCAATTGTGATGCTTTGCGTATTGCCGCCTGCTAGTTTAGTTTTGCCAGGCATGATTTGGGATCTCCCAACGTGGGATCTAAGTACAATTCAGTTTGCTTTGAGTCTCCTTCTACTGTATAGCCATCGTGATAATCTCCAGCGACTACGTGAGGGTAGCGAGAGTACTTTGCAAGGCCCTTCTTCGACCACCTCTTCTCAAAGGTCAAAATGAACTTTAACCTTGTCCAACCCCTTCGCTTTTTCTTTGGTGGGGGAATTTACCACCATGTTGCAAATCTAACGGTGGTAATCATGGCCTTGGCTATCCTGTATTTGGTAGGGCTTAAAATTTGGCCAGTATCATTTCTTTTGTGGGTAAGCTTGATCGTTTTCGCTTCCATTACCATTTGGCGGGCGGGAGATTTTTTTCAGCCAGCTGCAGATTACGTTCAAGAGAAACACAAACTCCCTGAATCCATTAAGGCAGCAGTGATTGACGCTATTGCGAGTTCATTCCCAGAATTTTGTGTTGCTGTCATTGCGGTAATCTTGTTGGGGCGTGCTGAAGTGGGTATTTCCTCAATTGTAGGTTCTGCCCTTTACAATGTCTTAATCATTCCAGCTGCTGCTGGCCTTGTTGCTAAAGGCCCAATGAAAATTGGTAAGGAGGTGGTCTGGAGGGACAGCTTGATGTATTTTGGTGTAGTCATTTTATTGCTCGTGGCTCTTTTAGCATTCCCAAATGCTTGGGGCTTTGGTGTCGCAGCATTGTTCATCCTCTCTTATGTGGGCTATATCTTTTGGTTAAACTTTGATTATCGCAAACACAAAAGAAATTTAGCTAGTGAAGACACTGATATGAGTGTTTCAGAGGACACTGGTGCGAGTAATGAAGGTGAAGAATCTGAGCTAGAAATTCGTGATGAATCGCACGCATGGAAGTGGGTTTTGGGAATGATGCTGGTGATGGGGTTAGCCTCACATATCTTGGTTGAAGCCTCTATCCAACTTGGTGATCTTCTTGGTATTGATGCAGTGATCATGGGTTTCATTGTAATCGCAGCTGGAACTTCGGTGCCAGACACGGTACTTTCAGTCTTGAGCGCAAAAAGGGGCAACTACGATGCTGCTATCTCCAACGTCTTTGGTAGCAATATTTTTGATATATGTATTTGCCTCAGTGTCCCAATCCTTCTAGCATTAGTGTTGACCGGGGCTGTTACTCCAGTGAATCTACCACAGATTGAATTGGTGTATATGCTGATTGGCGCTACTGCATTGGCAATCTATCTTTTCTGGAGTGACAATTACACGCTTACCAAAACAAAATCTACGATCATGTTTGGTATTTACTTGCTGATTATTTTAGTTGCAATGGCTCTGTAATTGTTATGTCCTCTGTTTTAGACCTGCGCCAATTTTTGAATTCATCCCCGACGCCCTTCCACGCTGTACAATCGATTAAACGTCAACTTATTGACAAAGATTTTAAAGAGTTGCGGGAAAGTCAACTTTGGGAGACGATGAGGGGTGGAAAATACTATGTAACTCGAGGTGAAACAAGCATTGTGGCTTGGGTTCAGGGAGAATCTTTTCCAGATCATGGAGCGCACATTATTGGAGCCCATACTGACAGCCCCAATCTAAGACTTAAGCCCCACCCCAACATTAATCGCAATGGTTACCGTCAGTTGGGGGTAGAGGTGTATGGTGGAGTCTTGCTTGGAACGTGGACTGACAGAGATTTATCCTTGGCAGGAAGAGTCTTCGTTGAGTCTGCAAATGGGTTGAAAACTTATTCGCTTCTTTGTGGTCAACCACTGATCAGGATTCCACAGCTTGCAATCCATCTTAATCGAGAGGTTAACGAGAAGGGTTTACAACTCAATAGACAAAAACACTTGCCCCCCATTTTGACCAAGAGTCAAAACTGGGAAACTGACGATGCCCTAAAGTTCTGGCTTGCAGAGGAATTGGATTTGGATGGGAGTAAGATCCGTAGTTGGGATTTAAGTCTTTACGACACACAATCTGCTGAGTGTTGGGGGCCAAATCTTGAATTCATTGCTTCGGCACGTTTGGACAACTTGTTCTGTTGCTTCACAGGTTTGCAAGCGCTTTGTAAATCTCGCTCAGCTAAACCTTGGACTCAGGTTTTGGTTTGTTACGATCACGAAGAAATTGGAAGTCAAACAACGGAAGGTGCTCATTCTTCTTTTCTGGAATTTGTTATCAGAAGATTAGCGGAGCAAACGGAATCTAGACAGGCTTACGAAAGGGCAGTAGCTAATTCGATTCTTGTATCTGCAGACATGGCGCACGCTGTTCACCCAAATTATTCAGAACAGCACGATCCCAATCACTTCCCGCAAATGAATGAGGGGCCAGTCATCAAGCGAAATTCTCAGGGCCGTTACGCTACCTCTGCAAAAACGGAAGCTTGGTTTGAACAAATCTGTTATAAGAGTAATGTCCCTGTTCAAAAATTTGTGATGCGTACCGATCTGGCGTGTGGTTCCACGATTGGTCCGATCACTGCTGCACGCCTTGGGGTAGAAACCGTTGACGTGGGTGCTGCGATGCTTGCCATGCACTCAATCAGAGAGACTTGCGGTTCTCTAGATGTAGATTACCTGATCAAAGCCTTTGAAGCCATTTATGAAGAACACCTCCCTATTACCAACTGAAATGATTCCTGCAAATAACTGAATAGTGCTTAAAAGCCCTGAATTCCCATCAAGAATTTGCCTTAATGGAGTTCGCCAAGATCTAGCAAAACTACCTTCCTTCATCCACTTCTATAATATTTCTTTCCACAGTTCTCTGGTTTCATCCAATATTTTATTCTGCTTTAAACATTCTTAGACTTCTCTCTCTGATTTAGATCTAATTAAATTGTGGGTAATAGTTCTCTTACTCTGATTGGTTGATGTGAATGCGAGACTACAAATTAATTTTAATTACCTTTGGTTCGCTGGCTCTTCTTAGCATTTCATTGCTTGGATTTGATCTGCCAGAACCGCCTGCCCATGGTAGTGGTAACCTAAATGTTGCAGAGGCATTAGGGGGGGGTGATGTATCTGGCTACGCGCGTGCGCTGGAGCCACGTCTTTTTTCATTTCCCCAAGATCACGCCGATCATCCAGAATTCCGAAATGAATGGTGGTATTTTACTGGGAATCTTCAAACTTCATTTGGACACCCCTTTGGTTTTCAAGTGACCTTGTTTCGAAATTCGCTTGTGCCAGAACTTCTTGAGCACTCAGGTTCACCTTGGAGAACCAACCAACTCTATATGGGGCATTTGGCTCTTTCTGACATTCATGAAGGTCGTTTTTACCATGCTGAGCGTTTTCAGCGTGCTGCTTTGGGCCTAGCTGGTACGGAATTAAATCCTCTAAAAATTTGGTTAGATGACTGGGAAATCAAAGGAGTGAATAGTGATCCCATGAGATGGGTATTACTTGCTAAGACGGAGGAATTTGGGATCAAACTTGATGTGACTCCAAGTAAGCCATTGGTGCTCCAAGGAAATCAGGGACTCAGCCAGAAAGGAAAAGAACCGGGCAACGCCTCTTATTACTATTCTTTCACTCGAATGAGCGTGAGCGGTGAGGTGTTCACTCCGAAAGGAACCTATGATGTTACTGGCTCAAGTTGGCTGGATCGTGAGTGGAGCACAAGTGTCCTTGAGTCAAACCAAGTAGGTTGGGACTGGTTCGCATTACAACTTAATGATGGGACAGATTTAATGTACTATCAACTACGTGATAAATCCGGAAAACCAGATGAACAAAGCTCAGGTAAATTGGTCAAACCAAATGGAGAAAGTCGAAATCTAATTTTTGAAGAAGTAGCTCTTAAAGTCATTGAATTTTGGAAAAGCCCTAACACTGGAACATCCTATCCAGCTGGGTGGACCCTGAAGCTACCTTTTGAAAATCTTGAACTTGAAATTTCACCTAGAATGAGTGACCAGGAACTACAAACTACAGTCTCCTATTGGGAAGGATCAGTTAGTGTCCAAGGCACTCAGAATGGACAATCCATACAAGGAGTAGGGTACGTGGAGATGACCGGCTATAATCAATCAATGAACTCAATCGATGGGTCTTAGATAAACTTTCTCAGCGTATTAGAAATCATTATTTTGGATAATGCTCAGCGACTTGAGAATTGATGACCAAAAGCAATGCTTGTTTATTTGTTAGCACTCAAATATAATGAGTGCTAACAAATAATAATTTATCGGAGAATCTTATGGATCCGCGAAAATTCACGGAAAAAACGCTGCTTGCCTTAGAGATATCTCAGAAAGAAGCGATTCGGAGACAAAACTCTCAGGTTATTAGTATTCATCTTTTGTATGCACTCGTAGTTCAAGAAAATGGTTTAATTCCGCAATTGTTGGAAAAGATGGAAATTATCTTACCTACTTTTCAGATGCAGCTGTCACAACAGTTAGATACATTACCTACTCTCAGTGGATCCTCCTCAACCCAAGTGAGTGGGTCAGGGGAACTAAATCAGGTTCTAGTCAATGCTGAAGAAAAATCCAAGCAGATGGGGGATTCCTTCATTAGTGTCGAGCATCTACTGTTATCATTGGTGGATGAGGGTAAGAGGGGAAGTGCCGGACGTTTTTTGGCGAACTGTGGAATTACCAAAGAGAGAATTTGCAAGACATTGGAAGAAGTTCGAGGCCATCAAAGGGTTAATTCACAAAACCCTGAAGATAACTACCAAGCTCTGGAAAAATATGGGCAGGATCTCACCAAGCATGCTCAAGAAGGCAAACTTGATCCGGTAATTGGAAGAGACGACGAAATCCGCAGAGTTACACAGGTACTTTCTCGTCGTACAAAGAACAATCCAGTGCTGATTGGGGAACCCGGTGTCGGTAAAACTGCAATTGCGGAAGGTTTGGCCCAACGAATTGTTCGCAATGATATTCCAAATAGCTTGAAAGACAAACGTATCATATCCTTGGACATGGGGGCCTTGATTGCCGGTGCCAAGTATCGGGGTGAATTCGAAGAACGAGTGAAAGCTGTTCTTCAAGAGGTGCAGAGATCTGATGGTGAAATTATTCTGTTTATAGACGAATTACATACTGTAGTTGGAGCAGGTAAGACCGAAGGTGCTATGGACGCCGGTAATTTGCTTAAGCCTATGCTAGCTCGAGGGGAATTACATTGCATTGGCGCAACCACACTGGATGAATACCGGAAACATATCGAAAAAGACCCTGCTCTAGAGCGTCGGTTTCAACAAGTTTTGATTGATCAACCAAGTGTTGAAGATACCATTTCAATTTTGCGTGGTCTGAAAGAACGCTATGAAATTCACCATGGTGTCCGGATCAAGGACAATGCTTTAATTGCAGCATCTACCCTTTCCAATCGCTATATAGCTGATCGCTTTCTACCTGATAAAGCAATCGATCTGATGGATGAAGCGGCTGCAAAACTTAGGGTTGAGATCAATTCAATGCCTGCAGAAATGGACGAAATTTCGAGAAGAATTCTACAACTCGAAATTGAAAAAGCAGCTTTAAAGAAAGAAAAGGATTCAGCTTCTATCCAGCGTCTTGAGATTCTCAGTCGTGAGTTGGCAGATTTGCAGAACAAAATGGATACGCTGACTCTTCAATGGGGTAAAGAAAAAAAATCATTACAATCCTTGAGCGATTTGAAAAAGCAACTCGAGGAAACCCGTCTTGCAATTGAAAAGGCAAAGCGGAACTACAATTTGGAAGAAGCTGCTAAATTGGAATATGGAGTTTTGAGAGATCTGGCGAATAAGCTTACACAAGCCCAGATGGTTGCAGAACAGCATCAAAACCAACTCTTACGAGAAGTAGTAAGCAG
>DPLM01000086.1 GCA_003541985.1 Deltaproteobacteria bacterium
ATTTCTCATGTCTTCCCTCGCCGTTCTGACTCTTGGTTGCCTACTGCTGTCGCTGGAGAAGGCTGTTGGCTGACGGATGCCAGTGGCCAGCACTACTTGGACGCTTCCGGAGGAGCTGCAGTATCCTGCCTCGGTCATTCGGCTAAACCGGTGTTGGATGCCATCTGTCAACAATTGCAGCAATTGGCCTATGCCCACACCAGCTTCTTCACCACGGAGCCTGCAGAGCAGCTGGCTGATTTGTTGGTCCGACATGCTCCTGGCAACCTAGATCGGGTCTATTTCGTCAGTGGTGGTTCAGAAGCGATGGAGGCCTCCCTTAAGCTGTGTCGTCAGTACTTTCTGGAAATCAATCAGCCGCAGCGGAGTCATGTTATCGCCCGACGTCAGAGCTACCATGGTAACACACTGGGGGCTCTCAGTGCAGGAGGCAATCAGTGGCGACGACAGCCCTTCGAACCACTGCTCACCAGTAGCGTTTCGCACATTTCACCCTGCTATCATTACCGTGGTGCCGAACTTGATGAGTCTCCGGAAGAGTATGGACTGCGAGTAGCGGATGAACTGGAAACCGAGATTCTGAGGGTTGGGCCGGAACGAGTCGCAGCCTTTCTCGCAGAACCAGTGGTGGGAGCTACGCTGGGGGCAGTACCACCGGTTCTGGGCTACTTTCAACGAATCCGGGAGATATGCGATCAATACGGGGTACTGCTAGTGCTGGATGAAGTGATGTGTGGGATGGGGCGTACCGGCTCCCTCTTCGCCTGCGAGCAGGAAGGGCTTGCACCAGATGTCGTGTGCATCGCCAAGGGCCTTGGAGCTGGACTGCAACCGATTGGAGCGATGTTATGCACGGACACGATCTATCAGGCAATTGCTCAGGGGAGTGGTTTTTTTCAGCATGGACATACCTATCAGGGGCATCCGACAGCCTGTGCCGCTGGAGTCGCTGTTCTCCAAGAACTGCTTTCACAGAATCTCCTTGCACAAGTGAAAGAAAAAGGTGAACGCCTGCACCAAGACCTGCGACATCATTTTGCTGATCATCCGTACGTAGGGGATGTGCGTGGTCGAGGTCTCTTCCTTGGGATCGAGTTGGTGCGGAACAAAGAAACGAAAGAGCCACTCCATACCACTTTCAACCTTCCAGAGCAGATTCGCCAAACCGCGATGCAGCAAGGACTGCTCTGCTATCCAATGGGTGGCACAATTGATGGTCGAAGAGGAAATCACATTCTGCTTGCTCCCCCTTTCATAATAAGTGACTTGGAGTTGGACCAGGTTGTGGACAGGCTCTCTTCCACTCTGAGTGCCATCCTCCCTGTGCTCAATAAGGCTGCATGACGTACCTGATGGTGGCTCCGAATGGTGCTCGTAAGACCAAGACCGATCATCCTTTCTTGCCAGTCACCTCTTCTGAATTGGTACAAACCGCTCTGGCTTGCTGGCAAGCAGGAGCACAGGGTCTGCATGCTCACATCCGCAACGCAGATCAATCACATCTATTGGATGCTGGACGCTACCGAGAACTTCTTGCCTTATTGAAGGAAATAGTCCCAGCGCTGGAAATTCAGGTGACCACTGAAGCTGCTGGAATCTATCAGGCTGCTGAACAACGCCAACTGGTGTTGGATTTGCGTCCGGATTGGATCTCATTGTCAGTTCGGGAAATGGCACGGGAGCCAGACTTAATAGTTTTGCAGGATTTCTACGCTGAGTTGTCTCAAAGCCAAATTTGCATCCAGCACATTCTCTATGACGCGGATGATCTACGACAGTTTTTTGGCTGGATCGCTCAGGGTGTGGTGGCCCGTCCATCATCTCTTTCGATCCTTTGGGTCCTTGGCCGCTATTCTACCAACGGAAACAGTGATTCTGCCGAGATGAATCAGGTTGCTGCCGCCCTGCAGGCGCTGGGAACTGATATTCCGGAACAGGTGATGGTCTGTGCATTTGGTCTTAGACAGATCCCCTGCCTAGTCGAAGCCGCAAAGTGTGGTTGGGACTGTCGGGTGGGTTTTGAGAATGGCTGGTGGAAGCAGGACGGTTCAATCGCCAAGGATAATGCAGATCTGTTACGGGACTTGTGTGATCAGCTAGGTTTGTGAGAAATGATTGTTTGAACAGTAAGAGGAAAGTACACTCTGGCTAATTTGTCGATTATATCAGCGATTCAACATTCAACAATAGTAGCAACAGATGGATCTTGAATTAAAGGGCAAGAAAGCGTTAGTGACTGGTGGAACCAAGGGGACCAAGCGAGTGATCGTAGAGATTTTTGTGGAGAATGCACACATATGGCCTTCTGCGCGCGCAATGCCGCTGAAGTGCAGTAGGCTCAGGACAACCTTAGTTGCAAAGGCTCGACTGTGCTGGTAATGGTTCTCGATATAGGGAACAAGGAAGCAATGGAGTAATGGGTGTATGACTCCGCCAAGGCTCTGAGTGGTCTGGATATCGTCGTTTGTAAAGACAGCGCATTGGCAATTCCAACTAGTTAAGAGAATTGGCAGACCTCCTTCAACATTGGCTTGATGCATACGTTCAGGGCTTGTACCACTGCAATTCCCTAATTTGAGCAGAGTGACTCGGCTTCAGTCGTCCACATCTCAAGTATCTCTGAATGAGAGGCTGACTTCGCCGATGGACCGTACAGAACCGCCAAGTCTGTGATCATCGACTACATGGCCCACCTCTCTTTTCCACAAGCGGCCAAGATCATTCGCGCCAACACGGTCTCTCCAGGCAACATCTACTTCCCCAGTGGGGTCTTGGAAAATATTGAGTGGGGCAACCCGGATCGGCCCAAACCGGCGATGGATCTCAACCCAATCGGACGCATAGCATTGTTGAAGAACAAGCCTTTCCCTTACTGACGCCTGCCAGTCCATTAGCTTCCCGCATCTCTATAACCAACCTCGTGGCTGATGGTGCCCTGATCCTGGGGGTTTAGTTACTGAGAACCTTCCATGTGCCTGGAGTAACTTCCAGGCAGGCTTCGATGGCGACGGTAGCAATTACGGAGACAGTGTCGTGCACTTCGTCAACCACATTCATTCCTCCCTTGGTTATTTCGACCGATATATTTCCCCGTGGCAATTCATTGGCAACGACATCCTGATCGACTTTTTCGGGTTCCTGAACCCCAACGGTGACGTTCACCTGCATCTTCTCATGCGAGATGTCGAGGGAGCGGAACAGGATCAGCGAACTGTGGTGAATTGCATCCTGGACTGCCCGACAGGCAGCCTTGGTATAGTTTCCACCGTAGAGATCATTGCCGGTACCAATTTCAAGAATAATACGTTGCATCAGCAATCTCCAGATTCAATGTCGAGGTAAACAACCACAGCGACATTGGCGACTGTGGTTGTGCCCAGTCCGTTTGGCTGGGGAATATCGAGTCCACCATGGACCACGCTCACCGAACTTTTGCCATGGGGAATTAGTTTTTGAACCCGTGCTATGTCAACCTGATCGGGTTGTTGTACAGCGATTTCTAGTTCGACGATCATGTCTGCGGGAGACGCACCGAAAGCTAAGGGGAGGTTGAGTGAGTTGCGGTATAGAGCATCCTGGACGGCCCGACAGGCAGCCTTGGTGTAGTTCTGGCTGACTAGGGATACTCCCATGCCCAACTCCATCACCATTCTGGTTTTTGCCATGAATCTTCAGGGGTATTGGGTTGTGATCAGTAGCTGACTTCCAGCTTTGGAAGCAGCAACGGCAAGTTTTTCTTCGAGAGACAACGCTGGATTAAAACTGGAAAACAGAGATCATCGGGGGATTGACTACAAAAGTAAAATTGATAGAACTTCTATTGTCTATCTCTATTCCACGCATCAGGGAAAACGATAATGGCCTCATTAGAATCACAGCGGCACCTCTTCGACATTCCTCCAGAGATTGCCTACTTCAATTGCGCTTACAACGCACCCTTATTGGTCGAGGCGGGCGAGGTGATGGTGGAAGGAGCCTTGTCAAAGTGCCGACCCTGGCAGCGTAAGCCCAAGGATTTTTTTGATGATGCTGAGCAATTCAGGAAGCTTGCTGCGAGAGCACTGGGTGGTAATTCAGAGTGTTTTGCAGTGATCCCTTCTGCTAGTTATGGTACCTCGATGGTAGCCCGAATTTTTGAAGATAAGCTGGGCAGAGGTGATGAGATCATTGTGCTAGAGAAGGCCTTCCCCTCGGAATATTTGCCCTGGCAGCGTCTCAGCCAAGTAACCGGCGCCAAACTTGTGGTTGTAGAAATTCCTTCTGATTTTAACTGGACTCAGGCGGTGTTGGATAGGATTACCCAACAAACAAAGCTGGTTGCGATTCCCAACTGTCATTGGACCAATGGTGCTATACTGGATCTGATGATAATCAGTGAGGCTACTCACTCTGTAGAAGCTTGTCTGAGTCTAGAGCTAACACAGTCACTAGGAGCCCTGCCCCTCGACATAGACCAGGTGCGTCCAGATTTTGTGATCGCAGCTGGCTACAAGTGGCTGCTCTTTCCGTATGGACTCAGCCTTTTTTATGTCGATCCAAGTTGGTATGGGGAACGCCCGTTGGAAGAGACTTGGCTCAGTCGGGAGGGAGCTAAAGTTTTCGAGACACCCTTGGACTATGCTGCGAATTATCAATCTGGGGCTCGGCGTTTCGAAATGGGTCAGAAGAGTATTCCCTCGTTGCTGCCAGGAGGATTGGTCGCGCTGCAACAACTTGGGGATTGGAGTGTGGTAAATATCGCAGACACTCTGGAAGAGATTAATGATAAGATTGCACAAGTGCTGGAGGAGGTAGGCTGGACTCCAGTTCCAAAGCAATACCGTAGTCCTCATCTGTTAGGAGCATCTTCAGAGAGAAGAGTATCCAAAGACTTTGTGGAGAAACTGGCTGCCCAAAATGTCTTTGTCAGTTATCGAGGGGGTTCGTTAAGAATTACGCCCCATCTTCATATCAATGAGCAGGATTTGGAGCAATTGTTTAAGGTATTGAAAAATGTAGAGTAACTGGTTTTGTAATTTTTTCTGTGGTCTTTTTTTGATGGCAGCAATTTACGGGTTTCATTGACTGTCACTGACACTGCCGCCAATAATTTCGCGGATACTGTTCCTGTACCTGGCAATCGAATCTCACTATCTGCGAATTCTGAAAAAAATCAGAGTCCTTCAAAAAAACTGATTGACCGAATCCTGCCACAAATTTTGCCGGATTCACGTGCTATTAGGTATTCATATTTTTCGATTTAGAGAAGTAGACTCAATGCTTCTAACTCGCCACAAACACCGCTTCATTTCCCATCTTCACAAATTCTTCCCTCTGGCCATGCCAACAGGTTTTAAAACCTGTTCTGAAATTTTTTTGTAAACCAAAGTTCTGCCAACCGCACTAAGCAGTCATCACTTCCTGCAACAAGCACTTGAGTTGAGAGGTATGGAACAACCTCCACAAACTGACGAGGAGTTAGTCCGTGCCTTTCAGCGGGGTGACCGACAGGCCTTTGGTCAATTAATCGAGCGTCATCAGGATCGGTTATACAGATTGGC
>DPLM01000200.1 GCA_003541985.1 Deltaproteobacteria bacterium
CAGCGCATCTGTTGGTAGCACGGCGAGATGAAATTTCAGGCCTGATCACAGCAGAGGCGGGACTTTCAAAGAAAGACTCCCTGTACGAATTGGAGCGCGCCTTCGATGTTTTTAGTCTCGCAAGCCAACTCTGCATCCTAGATGATGGCCAGATCTTCTCCTGTGATCTGACCCCACGTGGTCAGAAGCGAAAAATCTTCACCCAGCGAGAGCCACTGAGGGGGGTGAAGTGCTATCACACCCTTCAACCATCCGTTGAACATGGTGGCCCACAAGATTGCACCCAGCATTGCCACCAACAATCGAATGGTCTGCAAACCGACAGAACTGACTCCCCTGACCGCGCTGCTACTGGCCGATGTACTCTATGAAGCCGGTCTACCCCCAGCAATGTTCCAGGTGGTCACCGGGAGACCTGAAGACATTGGTGATGAGATAATCTGTAACCCACTCATTGATCTAGTCACATTCACCGGCAGTGTTCGAGTCGGGAAAATGATTGCTGAGAAGGCCGGTTATCGCCGAATCGTGTTAGAACTGGGCGGCAACTCTCCCCTGATCGTTATGGAAGATGCTGACTTAGACCGTGCAGCGACCCTCGCTTTTGAGGGAGCGACTAAAAATTCAGGGCAGCGTTGTACCGCGGTGAAAAGAATCTTGGTGATTGATTCGATTGCCAATGACTTTGTGAAGCTGGTAACCGAGAAAGCCAAGAAGCTCAAATACGGCGACCCAATGAATCCACAGACGGATGTGGGAACCGTGATCAACGAGCAGTCAGCCATTTTGTTTCAGCGTCGAGTGGAAGACGCAGTCGCCACAGGTGCCAAGTTGTTGTACGGAAACAATCGTCAGGGAGCGGTATTCTCTCCCACGGTTGTTGATCATGTCCCTTGGGACTGTGAACTAGTTATGCAGGAAACCTTTGGGCCTGTGATTCCCATCATTCGGATTCAGGACATTGACGAAGCAATTCAGGTGGCAAATGGGACGACTTTTGGTCTTTCATCAGGAGTCTGCACAAATCGATTGGACTATATCACCCACTTCATTGCGGGACTCAATCATGGATCTGTCAATATTTGGGAGGTCCCTGGCTATCGCATTGAAATGTCGCCATTCGGAGGTGTCAAAGACTCTGGATTGGGCTACAAGGAGGGGGTGATGGAGGCGATGAAAAGCTACACGAACCTGAAGACTTTCTCGATGCCCTGGGTTATGTAGTCTCTGTCCCAACCAAGTTTCCTGGTTATAGTTACTCAACGTTTTTTGGAGCAAAAAATGAGTATGAGAGATCGCATTGATCCAGATTCCCGTGTTCCACTAGAAGAATTGTTGAAGGTCTTCCCCGGAGGCTTTAACGCAATTTCCAACATCGTTGAACGGCGCAGTACCTTGGAATCAGTGCTTCAGACGATGGTTGCCGACATACCTCCGAATGAAAACGTGGTCACGGAGGATCGTGAGATTCCAGGGCTAGAGGATGCACCTCCAGTAGGCGTGAGAGTCTATCGTCCAAAAGCTACTTCGGGCACTTTACCAGGCATCTTCTTCATTCATGGTGGTGGTATGATCATGGGTTCCGTAGAGGGAGAGAACCTAAAAGCTACCGAGCTTTGCGAAGCAATCCAGGCAGTGGTGGTTTCAGTAGAATATCGACTGGCTCCTGAACACCCACACCCAGCTCCTGTGCAGGACTGTTATTCCGCACTCAAGTGGATGGCACAGAATGCAGACGAATTAGCTTTTGATTTGGATCGACTGGCTGTGGTTGGTGGCAGTGCAGGGGGTGGTCTCACGATCGCCACCACGATGATGGCCCGGGATAAGGGATTCCCTCGAATTTGCTTTCAGATGCCACTGTACCCAATGATTGATGATCGGAATGAGACTCTTTCCAGTTACGAGATCATGGACGTGGGAGTCTGGGATCGTAAAGGGAATGTCGAGGCTTGGCAATGGTATCTGGGAGGGAATCCAGCAGATGATTACGCTGCACCTGCACGAGCTGAAAACCTTGCTGGCTTACCACCAACCTTCATTGATGTTGGCGAACTGGATCTCTTTCGGGATGAGGACATTCAGTTTGCAGCTCGATTGATCCAGGCCGGTGTTCCAACTGAACTTCATGTGTATCCTGGCGCCTATCATGCCTCTGAGGTGTTTGCTCCTGAAGCTGCGCTGAGCAAGAGTATCCTGGCTCGTAGGACAGAGGCCTTACTACGTGTGCTGAAGTCCTGAGTCAGCCTCTCAGCAATCAATTCTTACCGATTTTATAGAGCTGCTGCTCCACTACTGCAAAATTTGGATTGCGGCAGTTGCGGGCCCTCCCAATGGAATTTTTCCTGAAAATTTACGGGTATATCGATGAGTCATTGCAGCAAGCGAAAGGTTTTAGTGACTGGAGGCAGCAGTGGGATTGGAGCTGCGATTGCCCAATTATTTTTGGCAAACGGAGATCTAGTAATTGCAACAGGGGCAACCAAGGAGGAGGTGGAACGTGCTCAGGCTCAGTTAGGATCAAATGAAATCAGCTTTCAGGAATTGGATGTGCGGGATGGGAGTGCTGTTCAAGCCTGTATTGATGAGATTGATTCATTAGATGTACTAGTCAACTGTGCCGGAGTGATTCGCCGTAACGCGGAGCATGAGCCAGAGGTTTTTGCAGACGTGATTGATATCAACCTCAATGGTAGCATGAGAGTTTGTACTGCAGCTCGAGAGAAGCTGAAGCAACGCAATGGTTGCATTATCAATACTGCATCGATGCTCAGTTTTTTTGGTGGGGGCTTGGTACCAGGATATAGCGCGAGCAAGGGAGGAATTGCTCAATTGACTAAGAGCTTGGCAATTGCGTATGCACCTGATGGAATCCGAGCCAATGCAGTGGCTCCCGGTTGGATCGCCACACAGTTCACCCAGGCTCTGCAGGACGATTCTCAGCGCTCAGAAGCCATCCTCTCGCGGACACCATTGGGTCGCTGGGGAGAGCCAGAAGACGTCGCAGGGCCGGTCTTGTTTTTGGCCAGTGACGCAGCTCGCTTTGTTACTGGAGTGGTGCTGCCTGTGGACGGTGGCTATCTGATTACCTGATCCAATTCCCATTTGGAGTGATAGTGATGACAAAAAGAAACCCCCTTGTTTCTGAAAAATGGCAACCTTATCGACACCCAATGCCCAAGGAATCTCCACCTGAGTTAGTGATTTCAAGCGTGATTCCAAGTGATGAGAAGGTTTGGGTTCCTTTGGAAGAGCACGTTTGGTTCAGACCACTCTGTTTATCTGCGGCCCAAGGCTACTGGATGAACCTTCTGCGTGTTCGCAAGGCGGGTGTGCTTTCCCGCCATCGTCATCCTCAACCAGTTCATGGTTATGTGCTGAAAGGCCGTTGGCGTTACCTGGAACACGACTGGGTTGCGGAAGAAGGAGGTTATGTCTACGAGGCGCCTGGAGAAACACACACACTAGTGGTCGATCCAGATGTGGAGGAGATGATTACTCTCTTTCAGGTCAATGGAGCAATGATTTACTGTGACCCTGATGGAAACAGCACGGGATTTGACGACGTCTTCACCCGGATCGCCAAGTGTCGCGAACACTATATTAAAGTTGGCTTAGGCGAAGAATATGTTGAGCAGTTTATTCGTTGAGGGCCAGTGAGTAGCTAGGGGAATAGATTGAAAAAAATAAATTCAGTAAATTAAAAAATTTATTTCGTAAAATAAAGAGAATATAACCCTAATTTAATTAACCT
>DPLM01000053.1 GCA_003541985.1 Deltaproteobacteria bacterium
AATTCTAGGGTAGCAAAATCTCAATTTTTGGTTGTCTTCTAGACAAGCAAATTTTGTCCCTGCTTCATCTCCAAAAGCATCCAAAATTTTCTTTAGATTTACAGAGGACAAAGTGGTGAGAATGATGGTTCCGACCTGTAATCTATATTTTCGATCATCCTTGTTCGGGGGTTTTAAGAACCTCAGCAACTTCTTTTTGCATCTCCGGCAAGATATCATTGTGCAGAAATGTTCTGCTGACAATTTCCTTGAAAACAGGCCCTGCGACCTTACCGCCGTAGGGAGAACTCCGTGGATGTTCAATCACAACTAGCACAGTTAGTAGTGGCTGTTCAGCCGGGACATAGCCATTGAAAAAAGCAATATGCTTTCGGTTTGAGTATCTGCCGGTTTTTTCATCAAAAACTTGAGAGGTCCCAGTCTTTCCAGCAACGTTGTGACCTGGGATTGATGCTTCCACAGCAGTACCTCCTTCCTGCGTTACGCTAATCATCATTTTCCTTAATATTTTTGATGTTTCAGCAGAAATCAGTTGCTTTGGAGCGTGAGCTCCAAATTTTTGTGAAATTTTTCCTTCTTCATCAAGGGTCTCCAGAATGATTTCTCCTTCCTCACTGAAAGCATGTTCTACGATGTAGGGATGAAGCCATTTGCCATCCGCAGCAACAACGTTCAGTGCACTGATCAGCTGTAAGGGAGAAACTAAGATGCCATGGCCAAATGAAATGGAGGCATGGTCAACTCGAGTCCAGCGTTGTAGTGGTAATACGCGTCCAAGCGCCTCACCAGAAAGCCCAGACTCTGGTCGCGATCCAAATCCAAATCGACGAATGTATCCGTAAAATTTCTCTGGGCTCAGCAAGGTACCAATTTTGATGGCACAGATGTTCGAAGATTTTTGAATGATCTGTTCGATATTCAAGTTTTCATGAGGTGAAGTGTCGTGGAAATCTTCTCCAGCAAACCGAAAGTAACCATTTTCACAGAAAAATTCTTGTTCTGGTGTAATAAGCTTCTCTTCTAGAGCAGCTGCAATGGTGAGAATTTTAAAAGTTGAACCAGGCTCATAGCCAACGGTTACAGCACGATTCAGAAAAGTTGATCTGTCAAAGTCCGTGTATCGATTTGGATCGAATTGTGGATAGGTTGCCATTGAAAGCACTGCTCCTGTCTGGGAGTGCATTACGATGGCTACTCCGCGATCAGCCCGGGAAGTCTCGACTCCACGTTTCAGTGCGGTTTCGGTATAATGTTGAATTGTGTTGTCAAGTGTAAGTTGAATGGAGTGCCTCCGAGCTTTCATATCGTGAGGCAAGGTGTGGGGAATCACTCTTCGAGTACCATCTCTCTCAACGACAACTTCTTCGTGCTCTCCGGCTATTAAGTTTTGATATTGGTACTCCAACCCTTCCAACCCTTGTGAATCGACTCCGGTGAAACCTAACAATGCACCAGCCATCTCACCATTGGGATAGACCCTTCTGTACTCATCAACAAAATCTAACCCTTCAAAGTCCATTGCTTCAATTTTTTTAGCAATTTCTGGAGGCAATTGGCGCTTTAGCCAGACAAAAGAGCGCTTTGTTCTGAGAGTTCTGAGTAGTTTGTCCCGATTAATTTCAAGTAATGGAGCAATGCGGGTCGCAATCGTGTAAGGAGAATCAATATTTTGTGGCCTCGCGTAGAGGGATTGCACTGGGACCGAAACAGCGATTCTCCGGCCCTGGCGATCTGTAATTGTTCCCCTTCTAGGTTCCAGGGTGATTCTGCTTTGCTGTTGATGGCGAGCGCGGTCTAAAAAGTAATCAGCTTGCAAAATCTGCAAATAGAACATGCGACCCAATAAAATTACTAAACAGCTGGCTATCACTGCAACAACCGACAGAATTCGGAGATTGAAAGTGTAATGTGAAAATTTGGGACTACGGGTGCGAGACTTCATCTGAAATGAGAGTTTCGCTTTTGTAAAGTTGAGCAGGATTGGGAAGCCGCATCTGCATTTGGTTGAGGGCTACTGTCTCGAGGCGTTGAGGTCTGCTCAAGTAATCGGCTTCAACCCTGAGCATCTCTAGTCGCACGATCATCTGCTGATGATTTTTTTCAAGTCTTTGAACTTCGTAACTTTTTTGCAGGAAGTTAATCCACTGCCAGAGATAAACCAGACACCCAAAAGTCAGTAGAATGGCCAGTAAGACCATGGCACGAAAGGAACGGAGGGTACCCTTTAGTAGAAGAGTTGGGTCATGCCAGAGGAGTGGAACTTTGAGGATTTGAGATTTACAGAGGAGGATCTTCATAATTTGGTGAATTAGTATTTTTATGGAAGCAAGCTATGTTATAATCTCCAGACTTACCCCCGGTCTTATTTAATAAAAGTACTGATTCAATGACCATGCCTTTGGTTACAGACTTACACATGTCGTACAGAGTCAGCGCAGCGACGCTAGCTGCAGTCAGCGCTTCCATCTCAACACCTGTTTTTCCGGTTGTCCGAACTGTGGCCGTCAGTATTGCAAGCCCATCGGCCAACTCAGTGTCAATCTCTAT
>DPLM01000345.1 GCA_003541985.1 Deltaproteobacteria bacterium
CTTTGAAATCGGTTATTTCTCAGTGTCTGTATCGAATGATATGAATGCGTCAATATCGCCCTCTGTCTATGACCTCGGAGTTGGAGCAATTCAGCCAGCTGATTGTCAAACATTCAGCTTTGGTTTATTGGACTTCGATCCGGAAGACGAGCTTTGCCTGATTGTAAGTGCGCATGAAAATGACCCAATCCTCAATCCTGAGACCATGTGTTGCATTGCGGAGGCATGCTTCCCCATTCCGGCATGTGATGATGAATGTGCAACGGTTGAGTGGTTTGATGTCGTCTGTCTCGATGACCAATGGTACTTTGAAGCCGGTAGCCTGAACAATTCAATGACAACGGTAGGGTACGTAGAATTCATTTATCCCGGGGTCAACGGATTGATCAGTGACATCAGTTCCGTTGGTGCAGTTGCTCATGGCGATCTCATTGCGTTTGGGGATTTACTCAGTCCATTTACGAATGCTAGCAGTCCTTTCTGCATTGACATTGTGCTTCATGAGGCCTCACCCCTCGGTGAACTAGTCGAGTGCTGCAGCTTTCAATATTGTCTCGATCTCCCTTCGTGCGGACCAGAAGAAATTCCGGGGTGTACGGATGCTTCCGCCAGCAATTTCGATCCTGAAGCTACCTTCGATGATGGCAGTTGTTCTTATTGCATTGCACCTGCTCTAATCAACACCAACAGCGCTTGTGGAAGCGAACTTGATGAAGTTTGCGGATGCAATGGAATTACGTACATCAATTTGTGCTACGCCATAAATATGGGGGGTGTCATAAGCTGGACACCAGGAGCTTGTGACAGCGCTGACGGTACAGAAGTCGTTGAAAGCAGCGGTGAAACATGTCCTACTGACGTCAATGAAGACGGTACAACAAACGTTAGTGATTTGCTCATGGTATTGGGCGAATTTGGCGTCAATTGCGAATGATAGGGCTTCTTATAAGTGAACTCAATCCCCGCAAACGCTTATTTATTGCGTTGGTTAAAAATCCGATCGGGACAATTTCAGAAAACTTAGTGCGCTGAACTCAATGATTTCAGCGCACTAATGAATTCTTCAGGCGAGCTAAAACATTTGGTGAAGTCGCTGTTGCGCAAGCCAAGGAATCGTGATTTCAATTTCTTCATAAAGCCTCTGAATAGCCCTCATCTTGTAACATTTTCAAAGAGTATGGCAGGACGTGTTTGAGCAAAATTGACTAATTTTAAGGCGGCCTAAGTCGGAAGGAGGTTATGAATTACTATCAGGAATATTTAGGTGAGATAGAGGAAAGGAAAAGCAATGGACTTAGCCCTCTGCCGATTGTTGGGAAACCCCTAACCGAGGAAATTGTAGCTCAAATAAAGGATAAGACACACGTGCATCGAGGGGATTCGTTGCATTATTTTATCTACAACATTCTACCAGGGACAACGGATGCAGCAGTTGTAAAATCAGCATTTTTAAAAGAAATCATTCTTGGGCAGAGCACTGCAGCGGAAATTTCGCCAGATTTTGCCTTTGAACAGTTGTCACACATGAAAGGTGGGCCGTCAGTTGAGGCATTGATTGATTTAGCCCTAGCTGAAGATGAATCCATTGCTCAGAAAGCTTCGCGAATACTCAAAACGCAAGTTTTTCTATATGAGGCAGACATGGCGAGACTTAGCGCGGCATATGAATCCAAAAATCCAATCGTCGAAGACTTACTGGCCAGCTATGCAGAAGCTGAGTTTTTCACCAACTTACCCGAGGTTGAAGAAGAAATCAAAGTGGTCACTTTTGTTGCTGGAATAGGGGACATATCAACGGACCTCTTATCACCTGGAAAGGAAGCTCATTCTCGGGCGGATCGAGAACTTCACGGTCAATGTATGTTCGAATTTGACGAACAACGCCAAAAAGAGCTTCTGGCACTGAAACAGGCTCATCCGGATAAGCAGGTCATGCTTCTCGCTGAGAAAGGTACAATGGGCGTGGGATCTTCAAGAATGTCAGGTGTAAACAATGTCGCCCTCTGGATTGGAAAGCCTTCAAGCCCGTACGTCCCCTTCATCAATATTGCTCCAATCGTAGGGGGAACCAACGGAATATCACCAATATTTTTGACAACAGTAGGGGTCACTGGCGGTATCGGTGTCGACCTAAAAAATTGGGAAAAACAATACGACGACCAGGGTGAATTGGTCATGGATGATGAGGGTGAACCTGTGCTAAAGAAAAAATTCTCTGTGGATACTGGAACGGTTTTAATCATTAATACCAAAACCAAAAAGTTATACGATAAAGACCGCAACGAGCTCATTGATATTTCTTCTGCACTTACACCTCAAAAAATGGAATTCATAAGAGCCAAAGGCTCCTATGCAATTGTTTTTGGGAAAAAGCTGCAATCCTTTGCGGCAAAAACACTAGGGATATCAGCCCCAACAATCTATGCCCCTTCAAAGGAAGTATCACACAAAAACCAGGGGCTCACTGCAGTAGAAAAAATATTCAATAAAAATGCAGTTGGGACTTCAGGTGCTGTGCTTCATGCAGGCTCATATGTCAGGGTTGAAGTGAATATTGTTGGTTCGCAGGATACAACCGGGTTAATGACGTCCCAAGAACTGGAGATGATGGCGGCCAAAGTCATTTCTCCTATTGTAGACGCCGGATATCAGTCAGGATGTCATACTGCTTCAGTATGGGATTTAAAGGCACAAGCAAATACCCCTAGACTGATGTCATTTATGCAAGAATTTGGTCTGATTACAGGACGCGATCCAAAAGACCTATACCATCCATTAACAGACGTCATTCATAAGGTACTCAACGACTTAACGATTGATGACTGGGCAATCATCATTGGAGGAGACTCTCACACACGGATGTCGAAAGGTGTCGCATTCGGCGCAGACTCCGGAACAGTGGCTCTCGCATTAGCAACTGGCGAAGCCTCGATGCCTATTCCGGAGTCGGTCAAAGTCACTTTCAAAGGGAATATGGCAGACCATATGGATTTTCGTGATGTGGTCCATGCCACTCAATCTCAAATGCTCGATAAATTTGCTGGAGAGAATGTTTTCCAAGGCCGAATCATTGAGGTTCATATTGGGAC
>DPLM01000219.1 GCA_003541985.1 Deltaproteobacteria bacterium
ATTCTATTTATCTTGAAAAATTATATTTTATTTGTGTATCAGGATTATTTTCACGAGCTTGCGGCCTTTAAAACGAGGTAAAGAATGGAGCTGCTTAGTCAATCTAAACCTAAACCAAATCTTAAACAGATACGTACGATTAAAGCATCACTTCGACAAGCTCTGAAGCTATCTGAGGGAGATACAATCACTGTTACTGAATTAGCATGCCTGGAGGAAAATTGTGCACCTTTGGAAACAGTGATTGGCCTGCTACGGGATGGTCATCCACAAATTCAGCATAAGATCCACAAGCCAACGAACGCTCTCGATATAAATGACCTTATAGAAGTCTGCAAAGTATGGGGATTTGATTCACGTAATATGACATTTGTGCCTTTTGACAAGGAGATTTGAATGAACAGTCCAAATAAAGTTCCAGTGACCATTCTCACCGGATTCCTTGGTTCGGGAAAGACTACGCTACTCAACCGCATTCTTAGCGAAGAGCACGGAAAGCGAATCGCAGTGATTGAAAACGAGTATGGCGAGGTTGGTATAGATCAAGCCTTGGTAATAAACGCTGATGAGGAGATCTTCGAAATGTCAAATGGGTGCATCTGCTGCACAGTCCGTGGCGACCTAATTCGCGTGCTTGGGAATCTTATGAAGCGGAGGGATAAGTTTGATTACATACTTCTTGAAACCACTGGCCTCGCAGATCCGGGCCCAGTTGCGCAAACCTTCTTTATGGATGATGAGATCGCGTCCGAATTTTCCCTTGATGGTATCGTTACTCTGGTCGATGCACATCATATTCATCAGCAATTGGGACGAAGCCAAGAAAGCACCGAGCAGATCGCCTTCGCTGATGTGATATTGCTTAACAAGACCGACCTAGTAAAAGCAGAGGAACTTGATGCACTTGAGGCAAGGCTGCGAGAGATGAATCGCCTCGCTCGAGTGCATCGGTGTGAGCGGGCGAACGTAGCGATTCCCACAGTGTTAAATCTTGAGGCTTTTAACTTAGACCAAGTTCTTGTAGATCACCCTACGTTTTTAGAGCCCGAGTATCCATTTGAATGGACAGGTGTTTTTGCTCTTGGCCCAGGCAGATATGAATTGAGACTAGATGATGGTCCGGACCCAACCATGTCTTTGGTAATGGTGGAAAGACTGGATCCTACCGAAGAAGCATTGCAACAGGGTGCCGAATGGTGTGTGAGGCGCTATGCAGAACCAGCCTTGCAGATATCTCCAGGTAATTTAATACCAATGGACCAGCATGTTGAGCTACAGCTGCAGATATCCGGTCAGAAAAGTTTTGCTATCGAAATTGAAAAGCAAACATCACTAGCACTTTTCGCTCAACATACCGCTGAAGAATTTAATATTCGCGTATGCGCTTCAAATAATGCTGAGGCCGAGCCGCATTCATCTAATGGAAGCACAGCAGATATGAAAATCTCTGCTGGAGAACTTCCGATTTTAGAAAGGACCTGGGTGGCACAACACGAACATGATGATGAAGTGGGCTCAGTTGCAATAGAAATGGGCGGTGATGTTAACCCTAACAAATTGAATGCTTGGCTAGGAAGGCTTCTACGGGAAAAAGGTGTAGATATCTTTCGAATGAAGGGATTCATCAGCATTGCAGGAGAATCACAGCGATTCGTGTTTCAGGGTGTACACATGCTTTTTGACGGACAACCAGAGCGTCCTTGGGGCGATGATCCACGACACAACCAACTTGTCTTTATCGGCCGAAATTTGGATGGAGATACTATGAAGAGAGAGTTTGAGGCATGCCTAAATTAGCTAAAAATAAGCCACATGGCGTGCTCCAAAATGGTTTTTTTGCTACGGTCAATGACTACCCCATTGCAGGAGGTTGGGGTCTAAAAGGTAAACTCTTTGCCGTTGGTGATGCAAGTGGTTCTGTTCATGCCTTCGATGGAACATCTGGCCAAGAAATCTGGAAACATCCTCAGGCCCACATTGGAGGGATCATGAGCATGTCGGTCTCTCCCAATGGAGCTCAATTAGCTAGTGTCGGGCAGGATGGCCAACTTGCCATTTGGAACTTTGCAGACGGACAATTGCAACATAGAACTGAAATTGCGAGTGGATGGGTAGAACATGTTGCTTGGTCACAAGATGGCAATTACCTTGCAGTGTCGGCGGGAAGAGTAGTCACTAACCTATCCTCGTCCGGTGAGAAAATTTGGTCTTCGAAAAACCATCCTAGCACTGTCAGCGCCTTGGGATGGGTGACAGATCAGGAACTCAGTACAGCATGCTACGGGCGCGTAACTTTTTTCAATTCATCAACAGGTCAAGAAAATGAACGGCTTGAATGGCAAGGTTCGTTAGTTTCATTAGCTCTAAGCCCTGACGGCAATATTATTGCCTGCGGCAGTCAAGATAAGTCTGTTCATTTCTGGCGACGATCGAACGGTCAGGACTCTATGATGTCTGGCTACCCGTGGAAGCCCTCCGAATTGGCTTTCAGTCATGATGGATTATTGCTGGCTACTGGGGGAGGTGAAGATGTGACAATTTGGAGCTTTGAAGGGAAGGGACCTGAGGGCACAACACCAGGCGTGCTTGAATTTCATCAAGCTCCAGTAAGTTCACTTGCTTTCTCACCCCACCAAAGAAACCTAGCATCTGGGTGTCGGGAAGGTGGGGTGGTAGTTTGGTCAGTGGGAAAAAAAGGGAGTGGACGTGGCTTGGGGGGCGCTCCGGTTAATGGCTCTGT
>DPLM01000224.1 GCA_003541985.1 Deltaproteobacteria bacterium
TGAATCAGGGACGTCTTGCCAATGCCTCGACGAGGATAATTGATGATCCGATGTAGGCTTACTTCATCAGAATGATTGTGAATCACTCTCAAATAAGCGAGGGCATCTTTAACTTCCTTTCTTTCATAAAAACTGGTGCTCCCAATTATCTGATAGGGAATCCTGGAATCCCGCAAAGTTTCTTCAATAAGTCTGGACTGGAAGTTGGAGCGGAAAAGAATCGCGTAATCTGAGTACGAACGCCCATGCCGTAGCACCTGAATTTTAATCTGACGGGCTACTAACTCTAATTCCTCAGCCTCGTCTTTGCCCTCGATCCACTCCAGAGGAACGCCAGTTGGCTTTTGAGACCAGAGTTCCTTAGGCATTCTCTGTGGGTTTTGGGAAATGACCTGATTGGCAGCCTTGAGGATTGTTGGTGTAGAGCGGTAATTTTGCTCTAGGCGAATGATCTTTGCTTCCGGAAAGTCCCGTTCGAAATCAAGGATGTTGCGGATATCTGCTCCACGCCATCCGTAGATCGACTGGTCATCATCACCTACCACACATAGATTGCGATGACGCTGGCATAAATGGCACATCAACTGGTACTGAACACGATTGGTGTCCTGATACTCATCAACCATTAGATATTGATATCGCTCTCTTAGGGGGTCCATTGCCTCAGAGTATTCTTCAAAGAGTTTTAGGGTCAGTAGTAATATGTCGTCGAAGTCAATGGCATTGCAGCCTTTGAGAACGCGTTGATATTCCGCGAAAACTTTTCCAATTTGGGTTTTCCTTATGGAGTCTCGCTGTTGAAGAAAGTGATCGGGATACAGTCCACGGTTTTTTGCTTGTCCAATCTCGTAGTGAATCCCTTTGGCATCAATCAAACCAGAATCTTCCAGATCATGATCCTCCATTATCCCTTTGATTACAGACTGCTGGTCTTGGGTATCATAAATCACAAAGTTTGAACGATATCCCAGTTGATTAATGTGCTCTCGCAGCAACTGAACACCTAAGGAATGGAAGGTGCTCAACTTTACTCCCTTTTGCCTTCCTCTCAGCTCGTCTTTGAGCCGCTCCTGCATTTCATGGGCGGCTTTGTTGGTGAAAGTTACAGCTAAAATTTCTGCTGGCAGAACTTGCTCGACTTGAATCAACCAAGAGATGCGTTGAATGATCACCCTGGTTTTACCACTCCCAGCACCAGCTAGCACCAAAATGGGACCTGCAGTGGAAGTGACCGCTTGACGTTGTTGGTGATTGAGATGAGATAGGTCCATCAATTAGCAGCTTTTTCAGCAGAGGTGAGAGGTGTTCCCAATAGAACATCTCCCCGGATACTTTCCAGTTGGACTGGAATTAGTCGATTGCTGTGTAGGTCTTTGTGTCTGGTAGTGTTCAGTTGAACACGTAGGTAATTGTCCGTGTAGCCGCCTAGGCGGCCATCAGGTTTGGGTACTTCCAGCAAGACTCTGCGGCTGGTGCCAACAAAACGCTGCATGAAATTATGGCGCAAACTTTGGCTGAGTTCACGCAGCAGTGCCGCCCGTGCTCGTTTATCCTCTGGGGAAACCTTGGCTGATAACCTGGTTGCTGGAGTCCCGACCCGCTCAGAGAAAGGGAAGACATGCAAATAACTTATTGGTAGGCTTGCTAGCAAATTCAATGTTTCTTTAAATTCCAACTCACCTTCACTTGGAAATCCCACCATGACATCTGCACCAACACAAAGGTCTGGGATTTTCTGGACAGCTTCTTCAACTTCACAAGCATATTCGAGCGAGTTATAGCGGCGTTTCATCAATTCCAGAATCCGGTTGGAGCCAGATTGAATGGGTAAGTGGAGAAAAGGTACCAACTTATGGCTCTGATCCCCCATTCGTTCCAGCAGACCAGGGTCAACAGTGGTTGGCTCAATCGAAGAAATTCTGATCCTTTGTAGGTCTTTGAGCGAATCAAGAAAATCGATAATATCCACCAAGTTTCGTCCATGGATGTCGTAGGTACCCAGGTTGACACCTGTTAGAACGATCTCCTGAATACCCGAAGCTACTTGTTGCTCTGCTTCCGCACAGAGGTTGGCAAACTCACGGTGTCGTGACCGCCCACGGGCAAATGGAATGATGCAGAAGGAACACATGAAGTCGCATCCGTCCTGAATTTTCAGTTGGCCACGTGTCAGACCCTTTAGTCGCTCTTCTTTTGCTTCTTCGGCGAGAGTCAAAGGCAGTGAGAAAGGAAGACGTCGAATTTTGTTGTGAACAACCTTGGTAGACTCTTGTGATCCATCCAACTGAGGTAACCAGTTCGCTATTTGGTGTTTAGCTTCATTTCCAACCACCAAGGAAACACCTGGCAAAGCAGCCATTGCCTCTGGTTCCATTTGAGCCTGACAGCCTGTTACCACAATATGTGCTTGAGGCATGCGCCGATGGAGAGATCTGATCAATTGCCGGTTTTTCGAATCACTAGCTCCCGTGACAGTACAAGTATTGACAATGTAAAGATCTGCTTCAGCATTCTCAGGCACAATCTGGTAGCCCTGTTGGCTCAACTGATGGCTTAAGCTCTCACTTTCTGAATGATTGAGGCGGCAGCCCAAGGTATGCAGAGAAACTCTGGTTGTCACGAAGGAAGATTGCTAAGGTATTGAACAGTAATTGTTTGCAGATTTTTGGAATAAACAAATAACGTTATCACAGGAAAGGCAAGTTGCGATGAAAAATTCTCAGTCTTGGAAGTGTCTTTTATTCATACTTGGTTGTTTTCTAGGGTTTGCTTCCACAGCAGAGGCTGTTGGTGTGCGCCTACAATTCTTGATCCCTGTTGGGGGTTCCGCTGAAGTGAATGGTTTCAATGAAGAAGATCCGCAAACAAGTGGACTCGGACTATCTCTCCTGTTACCTGCGACAGAATCTCTGCGAGTCGTTGCGGGCTATAATTATTTTGCAGCTTCTATCGAAGAAACCCAGGACAACCAAACCTTGAACAGAAGAAATGATGGGACCTTCTATGCTCATATTCTGGAGGCTGGTTTGGAATATACAGGTACCCAACTGTTCACAGATTATGAGTTGCTGCTGGGTTTGACGGCTCGAATCCCAATGAGTACAGATGGTTCTGTCAAAACAACTGATACTGACAAAACTAATTCAACGGTGGATTCCACAAAGCTGAAGAGCACAGAAGCTGTTGGGGGTGGTGTGTTTATAAACATAGGGGTTAGTCATAGGCAGTGGGATGTGGGGATTTATTATCAGGGGATAAGCTTGGAATATGAGATTGAGGTTCCTCAACTGAGTGGGGAGACAGAGAAGGCGAACGTGATGTTGACAGAGTACGGAATTAGTGTGGGGTATCGGTTTTGAATGGTGTTCTGTACAGTTCATTCATCTGGGGACAAAGTGGCTGCTCGTTGTTGATGCTCTACGCAGAATTCATAGAGAACTGAGATTAACCCTGTAAGATCAATTGGTTTACTGAGAAAGTGCTGAACCCCTGCGTTGATCAGATCGATCAGATAGTGTGGCTCGTCATGGGCGGAGATCACAATGATCATCTGATGCCTATCCTTCCGCCTAATGGCTTTGACCATTTCCACTCCATTGACCTTTGGCATATTGATGTCTGTTATAATAATCTCGTACTTCCCTAACTCGAACAGTTCCAGTCCTTCCTCGCCATTTTGTGCCAAATCAATTTTCTCAAA
>DPLM01000109.1:0-1943 GCA_003541985.1 Deltaproteobacteria bacterium
AACCGAATGCGACTGTGATGAACAAAATTGATACAGATGCTTACTTCAAACTGCTTTTTGATAGGTTGTTGACCCTAAATTAATTGATTCTATGCTTTTGTTAATGAAATGAAGTCTTGATAGTATGGTTTTTTAAATTCTTCGAAGAGTCTTGTTAATTCAACCAGCGGGTCAGCATTGTCATCTACGCGCAGATTGCACCATGGAAATGGTTGACTTCTTATCGTTACCAAAGCTGCAGATTGCCTTCCACGTATATCACCCCCAGCCTCTTCACCAGCAAATAATGCCTGAAGTAATCGAGACTCAAGTGATCTGTCAGTTGAGAACCTGAGAGATTCCATACAAGCTTCTAACACTTCAGGCCCGGCTAAGAAATTGCCGGCAACGCTTACATTTTTAGCGCCGAGGTGTCCAGCCCAATTTTTTGTATTTGTTCCAGTCCATGCCCAGAAGTTACCATTTGCATCTAATCCGTGAAGCTGTCTCGAATTTGGATCATCGTCAGCAGCTATGACACCTTTTAGAGCAAATTCAATCGACTCACCGGAGCTCATGGCTGCAAGTGCTTGCAAACCCAAATACGGGTTTGTTGATGATTGGGTTGCAATTGCTCCAACTCCGGTTTCTAGAAAAGGTACTCTGGCTCCAACTGCCAAGTGTTTCGTTGCAACAGCAATCCCGAAGTGATTTTTCTCAGGGTCTCGAAGAATAATGGAATAAGTCATTTTAGGTCCTTTTTTTTGATTTCTATTAATTTATCATGATAAATTATTGACATCATCAAATTTGTCAAAAATTCGTTGCGTTGCCATCTTCCGGCAACTTTCCCTTACTTTCTTTGGAGAAGATCATGCTAAAGAAACAGATACGAGTGATGTTTCTAATTAGTCTCCTACTATTCAGCTTTGGATTGATTATCCAGGCTGCGACTCGACAGACTATGTAAAGACAACCATCTCTTTGATTTAAGTAATTTTTTAAACACTTTTGTTCTGACCTACTAGCTGAAGTCGCAAAAGGTATTGATGTTCGAATCGCTGGTTTCGATCGGATAGAAAGGGAGTCATGGTTATGAACAAACTCATCTTGATGCAATATGTACTGATTCTGAACTCACAAGCTTTTACTTACTCTACTCACTTTTACACTAGAACAGAATACTCAAAATCATTGGATCCCGGCTATGGGATAGTATGATAGACCTGGCTAAAATTGGCGCTACTTTAGAAGGTGGAGTCTCTAGGGTTGTGGCCAGTGAAGAGGACCGGCTTGGCCGAGATTTGCTTAGATCTTGGGCAAGCCCGCTTACGGAGGATTTCCACTTTGATGAAGTGGGAAACATGTTTTTTTGTTCGTTATGGTTTGCAGCCAGAAGCTCCAATTATTTTAATAGGTAGCCATCTAGACACCCAAATACATGGTGGGTGATTCGACGGTGCTTTTGGCGTGATGGCCGGCTTGGAAGTTCTAAAAACTCTCGCTGAAGAAGACATTAGATTGCCTTATGGTATAGGTTTGGTTGCCTGGACAAATGAAGAAGAAGCGCGTTATTGCCCTGCAATGGGATCAGCAGTTTTCGTTGATAAGCAAGATCCCCAGTCAGCTTTGGATTGTGTGGGACTGGACGGGAAGGTTTTTGGTGAAGAACTGAAGAAAATTGGTTATTTTGGCAAACATGGAGAACTTAATATTTTAGCATATTTGGAGACCCATATTGAGCGAGGGCCGATACTTGAGAATGAAAAGATTCCAATTGGCGTAGTCTCCGGCGCACAGGGGCAAATCGCTATGGATGTTGAAATTTTTGGGGAGGCTGGCCACTCTGGAACTGTTCCTATGAGATTACGGAAAGACGCACTGGTTTGTGCGATTGATGTCATCAATTCCTGCCGTAGTCTTGTTGTAGAAGAGGGTAAGGGGGTCTTTACCGTTGGTGCATT
>DPLM01000109.1:2287-2592 GCA_003541985.1 Deltaproteobacteria bacterium
AAACTGGAGCCGAATTCGAGGACGACAATCCCAGATAAAGTTTTATTTGGAATGGATTTGCGTCATCCAGATACAGATTCACTCCAAAATTTGAGTAATTTGATAAAGCAGAAAATCAAAGAGAAGGTAGCTACACATTGCTGCCAGGAGAGAATCGAGGTTCTTTTCCAAAAAGAACCCGTTGTCTTTACTGAGTCATGCGTCAAAAGTGTTCAATCTGCGAGCGATAAACTAGGATATAACTCCCTTCTGATGCCATCTGGTGCTTTCCATGATGCATGTCTACTAGCTAGTAAAGTCCCGAC
>DPLM01000233.1 GCA_003541985.1 Deltaproteobacteria bacterium
CCCTCTGGATGTGGAAAAACAACGACGTTGCGGATGATTGCTGGACTGGAGTTGACAACTTCTGGGGAGATTCGGCTAGACCAAGAGGAGGTTACCTTCCTGCCAGCATCTCAACGAGACATTGCTTTTGTCTTCCAGTTGTTTGCACTCTACCCACACATGAATGTGCGGAAGAATCTGGCTTTTCCATTGAAGTGTATTGGGACACCTTCTGCAGAAGTCAAGCAGAGAGTTGAAGAAGCTGCTCGTCTACTGAGAATTGATCATCTACTCAATCGTTCTGTCTCCGGGTTATCTGGAGGTGACCGCCAACGGGTTGCTCTTGGAAGGGCTATTATTCGTCGACCAAAAGCCTTTCTGATGGATGAACCTCTCGGTGCTCTTGATGCCGAATTCCGTAATTTGATGTGCCAGGAACTGAAAGGATTGCATGACCGCATTGAGGCAACGACGGTTTACGTCACACATGACCAATTGGAAGCGATGGCAATGGCTGACCGGATTGCTGTGATGAACCATGGCATGATTGAGCAGTTGGGGACACCAAGCGAGATCTACAATAAGCCAGCAACTATATATGTCGCTGATTTTATAGGATCTCCACCAATGAACCTGCTCACGTTGCCCAATGCATTGGAGCCTGGAAAAACGGAAATCAATCTGCCAGATGATGGCTGTGGAACGCTTCGGTGTCCGAACTCAGCACAGGGAATTCAAGCTGGCAACCTTGTCTTGGGTGTTCGTCCGGAATACTTACTTCCAGAGCAGGAAGGTCCTTTGCCGGGAAAAATCAGTGCTGTGGAGTACCTGGGAACCACTCAGATCCTGACTATCCAAACTCCTTATGGACAAGTACTTTCTCGAGTACTTAGCACTTATTCATTTGGGAAAGGACAATCAGTGCGATTGAATTTTGTTTCTCAGAGAGCCTCTTTGTTTGACAAGAGTGATGGAAAAGCGCTGTCCACTGAGGTGACTTATGGCTGAGATATCTCTCCAAGGTATACAGAAACGTTTTGGGGATTCACTTGCGATCAACAACCTCGAGTTGACCATTAGCGATGGAGAGCTGGTTGTTTTGTTGGGACCGTCGGGAGCTGGTAAGACAACCACTCTCCGTTTGATTGCTGGATTGGAAGAGGCAGATTCTGGGAGTATTCGAATTAATGGTCTGGACATGACAAAGTCTCAACCTGCTGAGCGAGACGTTGCGTTTGTTTTCCAGGAATACTCTCTGTATCCACACCTGACGGTTCGGGATAACCTGAGCTTCCCGCTTCGCTCACCAGTATCCAGACTTTCTGAAGAAGCCGTTACCAGTCGGGTTGAAGAAATTGCGAAAATGGTGCGGATTAATCACAAGCTAGAAAACAAGTCAACGGCTTTATCCGGCGGTGAAATGCAGCGTGTTGCGATAGGACGGGCACTGGTACGAAAGCCAACTATCTATCTGATGGATGAGCCGCTTTCCTCCCTTGATGCAAAGTTACGAACGGAACTGCGAGTGGAGTTGAAGCACATTCAACAGAACCTCGGGGCGACGATCCTTTATGTGACCCATGATCAGGTAGAAGCAATGACTCTGGCCGATCGCATTGGGGTGCTCAGGGAGGGAGAACTGGTACAACTGGGTACGCCCAAGGAAATCTTTGAACAGCCGAACAACACCTATGTGGCCGAGCGACTGGGACAACCCTCGATCAATCTGTTGCCATTGATCAGTGAATGGCCCGTACAGGCTCCTGCCAACGCGACACAGCTTGGATTACGTACAGACCATGTTCAGTTACATTCTGCAGATACAAAGGCACAATCCACTGTGCCAGCCCAAGTTCAGCGTGTCGAATATCTTGGTGACCAGACATACCTGCATCTGCTCTGTGTAGGCCAAGATCTCACCTTGCTGGCCGATCCAGCAACATTACTGAAGGAAGGTGACGAGGTGGCACTTGAGATGGTGCAACCTCTTTTCTTTGATCAATCCGGAAACCGTTTGTCTGCTTGAGGGCAAGGCAACTCGAGAGAGAAGTTATGATGACTCCAGACTTACTTAGATCGTTACTTCAAGGAATTGCAGAAGCGGTGATTGCCCAAGCAGAACACCTCACTGTTTTGGATCAAGCTATTGGTGATGGTGATCATGGTATCAATATGAAGAGAGGCCTGGAGAACGTGCTCGCAGATTTGGACAATATCACTGCCAAACCACCAGCTGAGATCCTCAAAGCGGTGGGGATGACCATGGTGATGAAAGTTGGGGGAGCCTCTGGTCCACTGTTTGGCACCCTGGCAATGACGCTGGGTAAGGAATGGCCCACCGAAGATGAGCTGGATTCGGCAAAATTGGGTCTGATGTTAGCGGCATCCATCGAAGCTTTGAAGAAACGAGGCAAAGCAGACCTTGGAGCCAAGACCATGTTGGATGTGCTAGCTCCAGTCCAGCAAGCCTTAAAAGCAAATAAATCAATTGCAGAGATTTCTGCGATTGCCCAGCAAGCCGCAGAAGCCACAATTCCAATGAAAGCAACTCGTGGACGCGCTTCTTTCTTGGGTGATCGTTCCATCGGGCACATGGACCCTGGGGCATTTTCCTCTGCATTGATGATTAAAACTATCTGTCAACTGCTGGAAGAGAAATCATGAGTAACGTGGGCATTGTGATCGTTTCGCATTCCAAGGAAGTAGCTATGGGTACAGCTGAAATGGTGCTGCAGATGGTGGGAGATGAAGTGCCTCTTGCTTGGTGTGGTGGCAACCCTGACGGTGGTTTAGGAACAAATCTGGATGCAATTATGGAAGCGATCTCCCGAGCCTGGTCGGACGCTGGGGTAGCCGTAATGGTTGATCTTGGCGGAGCTGAAACCAATAGTGAGATGGCTATTGAAATGCTGCCAGCCGAACGACAAAAAAAGATAGTGATTTGCAATGCGCCAATTGTTGAAGGAAGCGTAATCGCAGCTACAGAAGCATCCGGCGGCGCAAGCTTGGAAGAGGTTAAAAGCTCAGCAGAGGAAATGTGAGGATGCATGACTGAAGAAAACACTTGGAATTCTGAGGGTACGGTAGAAATCACTCATGATGTAGGTCTCCATGCTCGGCCCTCTGTCAAGTTGACCAAGCTTGCCAAACGCTTCTCGGCACGGATTGAAATTGCTGCTGATCCCGAAGGACCTTGGATCGATGCCAAAAGTATTGTCAAGGTGATGGGTGCTAAGATACCACAGGGGACTATTCTGCAGTTGCGAGCTATTGGAACAGATGCTCAACTCGCTATTGAGGCTTTGATTGATTTGGTCAATCAGAATTTTGAGGAATCTCAGGATGCCCAGTCAGCCTGAACTCAAAGGAATCAGTGCAGCTCCTGGCCTTGCCCAGGGTGGCGCATTCTGGGTAGAGGCAGCTGCCATAGTAAATTCTGTAGACTCTTTAAAAGCCAAGATTGATTTACCAGAAGCACTGGCATTGGCTAGTAGCCAGTTGGTAGAATTGATGGATCGAGTCGAAGGAGAAGATGCGGACATCCTAGAGTTCCAGCTTGCGATGCTCGAAGATGAAACCCTCAATGACCCTGTACGTAAGGCTTTTGAAGCAGGTACAACATTGATCGAAGCTTGGCAACAGGCATTGAATAAACATGTCACGGACTACGAGCAAAGTGAGGACGAGTACTTTCAGGCACGAGCTAGTGACCTACGTGATATTCGTGACCGAGTCCTAAGGATCCTACGTGGAGAAACAGAAGTCGAGATCCCTGAGGGGGCGATCCTGCTCGCAACAGATCTTACTCCTAGTCGCTTTCTGGGCTTAAATTGGAACAAGGGTGGGGGAGTGGTCTTGCAGGGAGGTAGCCCTTCCAGTCATGTAGCCATGTTAGCGCGTTCCCGTGGAGTGCCGATGCTAGTTGGAATCGAAAACCTATCACTTGGAGCTTTCCCAGATCAAACTAGACTGTTGCTGGATGCTGATCGAGGTGTACTGCAAGTAGATCCTTCTGCAGAGCAAATTCAAGACTTTGAGCATAAGCTTCGAATAGCTACTGAGGAAGCAGAACAAATAGCTCTTATATCAGATCAACCCGCACAAACCGCAAATGGAACAGCGGTTCAGGTGCTGATCAATGTAGCTCTGCCAGAAGAATTGGCAAAGTTCAATTCAGTTCATTGTGATGGAATCGGCCTGATGCGCTCAGAGTTTCTGTTTCATCATGGGCTACCTAGCGAAGAATCACAGTACCGATCCTATCGAAAACTTTTGGAATGGGCTGGAGGAAAGCCAGTAACGATTCGCACTCTCGATGCTGGTGGTGACAAGCCTTTGCCTGGGCTAGAGCAACCAACTGAAAGTAACCCGTTTCTTGGTTTACGAGGACTCCGACTCTCTTTAAGACAACCAGAAGTCTTCCGTACTCAATTGCGCGCACTGTGCAGGGCTGCTGTTCATGGGAATCTCAAAGTAATGGTGCCGATGGTCACCGTTCCTGACGAATTACACTCCGCCCAAGAATTGTTGGGAGGTGTCTGTGCTGAACTTGCTACAGAAGGCACCGAATTCTGTAAGCCAGTTCTTGGAATGATGATAGAAGTGCCAGCTGCTGCTTTGGCTCCTGAGCTGTTTACTGATGCTGCGTTCTTTTCGATTGGTAGTAATGATCTGGTTCAATACCTAACGGCAAGTGCCCGTGACCTTCATCATGTCGCAGATCTGGCTGATCCTGGCCATCCAGCAGTCTTGCGAGTCATCAAAGAATTGGCAGAGCATTGCGATCGTTCCGGTCAAGAGCTGAGTCTTTGTGGAGACATGGGTAGTGATCCAAACTTCATTGCACAGTTGCTGGGAGCAGGCTTGCGTAATTTATCAGTTGCCCCGGCGCGCTTGGGGAAGACCAAGTGGACAATTCGTGAAACTAATCTGGAGGGGGTGTGACGGCTGATTTAAAAGCTCAGTTGGTTGCTCAGTATAAGCAGATCCTTGCAGAGATGCTGAGTAATCGCCCTTCTGGAACCCGGCAGCGACTGGCAACAATGCTGCGCAAGAATCGTAGTTTTATCTCCCAGATTTCCAATCCTAGCTACGCCACACCGATCCCTGCCCGTCATCTAGAGATCATCTTCGAAGTTTGTCATTTCTCTGAAAAAGCTCGTCGGGACTTCTTGAACTGCTACGACCAGGCACATCCTAGCCGAAGACAGGGCTCAAATTACCAGCACCATGATGCGCATCGGGAGGGAATGCGATTTCGTCGGATGACCGTCTATTTACCAGACCTTGGCAGCGATGATGTCAACAAAGAACTTGACGACTTGATTCTGGAAACCGCCCGTCGGTTAAGCCACCTGCTACAGATTTCTGAGCGCTCCTGAAAGCGT
>DPLM01000350.1 GCA_003541985.1 Deltaproteobacteria bacterium
TCCGTTTCTGAAAACCAGATAGCCGCCATGAATAGAGGGGATTCATCAGGTGCATGAAAGCGAAATTTCTGTTTTTGACAACTTTCTAAAACCTTCCATTCATACCACCCGCTGCAGGGAATAACACAACGGCGTGATCGAAACGATTCACGAAATGTCATCTTGGTAGCAACGGTCTCAGCTTGGGCGTTGATCAGAAGTCGCCTGACCCAGGGGGGGTTAATGCCCCATTGCAGGCGGACTTGGGTGAAGCCTTGGAAATCAGCCTGTAACGTGTCCACCATTTGTGTGGGTCGTAAATCACGATTCTCTTTACCCTCCCATTTTACACCAAAGCCTGTCTTGACAGCATCACCAATTTTGTTGGGTAGAATGTCAATACGCCCGCACATGAACTAATACTCTAAGGTGTGTTTAATATTAAACGTTGATCCCAAAGTTCCTCGTAGTAAGGCAGCGCATGTTGCTCCAACTCATAGTACTTACCAGTCAAGGTTTCTCCGGGTGGGCTGGGTGGAACAAATTTCTGGCTTGCCTGAACATTTTTGTACCAATAGGGAGCCCAAGGACCGTCGTAGGGCTTTTCACCAGGCTCCCAATTTAGCATTGCTTCGTAGTAAGATAATCCTAGGGCAGCTAAGATCTTAGGAAATGCCAATTTGGGATTTATCAGCATTTCATCACTGTCTACAACAAGCTTTGGTCCTCGAAAATTATTCAGTCTCTGCCACTGTTCCACCTGTTCCACAATGCCAATATCCGCCAATTGAGCTTGAGGCCAAACCTTGGCAAAAGATCGAATGACCTTGCGTGGGTGACGAATCCAAAAAATATGGACTGCGTCCTTAGCCCACTCCCAAGGCATCCCCACCATGTGATGTGCCATGTTCTTCAGATACAGTTCCCGGGAGCCTTGTTGACAAAATTGCTCAATTTTAGCTATGCAATCTATTGGGGTGTGGGGAAGTTGAGCTAGAATCTCGGTTCGGCCAGGATGATCCAGTCCGGTCCGTTGAAGATATGGTCCATAGAAGGGCTCATCAATCACCACACAGCCCGGTCGCTGAGCGAAGCTGTACATCAGTGCTGTGCTAATGTTGCGAGGACCAGAGATTGCGTGAATCAGACGGGTCTGTATCATTTGATGGGAGTAAGTAATTTATCGGGTATCACTTACCCCAATTTAAAGCAACAGGATTGAGGGGCTTGAGCAATTCTAGCAAGCCGGCTTTGGTTTGAGGATGTATTGAAGGAATGGGGTGTCTGCAAAATGATGATTGAATGACTCCGCCCTCTTCCATAACTACCTTGGTAGCACGGAAACCACATTGTCGATTTTCAAAGTTTATAGCGGGTAAAACCCGCGCGTATGTAGATGCAGCTTGATCTGTTCTACCAGCCAGAAAATGCTCGATGACGGGTTTGATCTGATCGGGGATCATTGCTGAAGTCATCGAACCACTAGCCCCCGCTTGAAGATCGGCCATCAAGGTGATGGCTTCTTCACCATCAAAAGGTCCCTCAATCGCTTCTCCACCTTGTTCAAGGAGTGCACGCAACTTGTTTGCCGCTTGAGGACATTCAATCTTGAAGAGCTTGACCATCTCGATTTCATGGGCCATTCGTACTAATAATGGAACCGAAAGTTCTACCCCTGACAGTGGGGCATCTTGAATCATGATGGGTATTCCAACTTCTCCTACTTTGGCGAATTGTTCAAATGTTTGATCCGGAGTTCCTTTGAGGAGTGCACCGTGATAGGGGGGCATCATCATCACCATGGCTGCTCCCAATTCTTTACTTAAAAGAGCGCGTTGCAGGACAATGTTTGTAGCATAGTGGCTGATTGTGACGATTACTGGTACTCGCCCTGCGACATGCTCCAAGCTCAGTCGGCTCAAAGCTTCACGCTCAGCATCAGTAATTAGAAACTGTTCAGAGAAGTTCGCCAGTATGCAAATACCATCGACACCCTGATCAATCATACAGTCTAGCACTCGTTTCATGCCGTCATAATCAACCTCCCCATTGGGATGGAAAGGAGTTGGAGCCACAGGCCAAATACCAGAATACTTTTTCATTTGAGAATCTCAGTAAAATATTTATGAAAAATGAGAATGAAATTTGAGGATGACTTATAGTGGAAAAAAAGTAGAGAAGCGAGTCCAGTATTTGAATAATTTACGAACCTCCAGCATATCATCAAGAAACTGAATCCATCTATAGGGAAGAATGGCGCAATTTAAAATAGTTTATGAAGGGAAAGGAGCCAATCTGGCTGGCAAGGCTTGGCGTTATGAAGCAACGGGTGGTAAATGGGAGGAAGGAAATGCAGAGGGGCAAGTAATCGTCTCACTGCAGGTGCAAGATCGCAATTACCAACCTTTAATCTCTTCTCTACAAAATGATCCGAATGTGATTGACATTCTCGATGGTCTACCAAAGCCCGTAGAATCCTCTTGAACTAATACAATAACTTCTTCAAGGCATCAATTAAGCACTTTCCATCGGCATTGGTGTTGTAGCCCTGGATCGAGATTCGGGCAATACAATGCTCTTTCCAGCGGAATACAGGTATCTCGATTCGAAATTCATCATATAGCCGATCCTTGATGTTCATCACATCGCATTCTGGCAAAGGCAGTGAAACCATCTGCATACCAGCTCTAAGCCCGGGCTCTACGAGGTGATTCAAGCCAGTTATGCTAGACCACTCCTCAGCAATCTGCCAAACCAATTGGTGACAGGCTTGTTTGACTGCAGCCCATTGGTACTTTTCAAAGAAATCGATTGCTGACGGAATTGCTAACAGGGGAGCCAAGTCGCGAGTTCCCTGGAATTGAAGAGAGTCAATGAAACGGGAATTTCCCAGAGCCCCCTTTTCTTTGGCATCAGGATTCCAACCATGGCTAACGACCAAAGGTTCGATCAGATCTTGTACGCGAGGATGGACATGCAGAAAGGCAGAGCCCTTCGGTGTTAGCATCCACTTGTGACAGTTGCCAGAGTAGAAGTCTGCATCTAGCTCATCCAACTTAAGGGGAATATGACCTGGAGCATGAGCACCATCGATAACCGTCCAGATGCCATGCTTCTTAGCTCTTTGAATCAACTCCTCAATCGGAAAGGTAAGGGCTGTGGCTGAGGTCAAATGACTGAGAAAAAGAACCTTTGTTCGTGATGTGACTTTTGACCAGATAGCTTCTGTAAATTCTGTTGCAGAAGCCAGGGGAAGAGGAACTTCGACATGGATGTATCGGGCCCCTGTCTTCTGAGCAATGAAGGTCCAGGTTTTCTCTAGTGCACCGTATTCGTGGTCTGTTGTTAGGACTTCATCCCCTTCCTTCAGAGGTAGTGAGCGAGCTACGATGTTCAGCCCTGTGGTGGCGTTGGTAACTCCCACCAAATTGTCCGGATGTGAGCCAACAAAATCACCTAGGTGTTCTCGTACATTTCGAATTAACTTTGGACTTCTTCCATGCTCATTCATGAACTCAACAGGCTGCTTTTCGAGTTCAAGTTGCCAGTACTGGTAGTTTTCAAAAATTGGACGTGGACAGGCCCCATAAGATCCATGGTTTAGAAAGACAACATCATCTCTTAACATGAAGTGCTCGCGTAGTCCAAGAGCCATAGAGTCTTTCTTGTTCAAGTATAAAGGTGGCAGGCAGTCCAGTGTCCAGGCATAGCTTCAGCAAATGTAGGAGCTTTGGTGGAACAATCAATTTTTTTTGCTTCAAAAACCTCCCGTTTGCGAGGGTAACGTGTGCAGAAGGCACAACCTTCGGGAGGATTTTCAGGGCTCGGCACTTCTCCATCGAGGAGCACTAATTGGCCTCGCGTTCTCGCTCCTTTTCAGGATCAGGAATGGGAATCGCTGCAAACAAAGACTGAGTGTATGGGTGCAGTGGATCCTCGTAGATCGTGTTGCTATCTGTCAATTCCATCACCTTGCCCAGGTACATTACAGCCATCCGATCACTAATACGCCGAACCACCGCTTGATCATGTGCAATGAAGAGATAGGTCAGTTTCAGTTGTTGCTGCAGGTTGTGCATCAGGTTAATGATCTGTGCTTTAATCGAAACGTCCAAGGCAGAGATTGGTTCGTCGGCCACAATGAAATTGGGTTTTGCTGCAAGAGCTCGAGCGATTCCATTAACTTTAGGAGATTTTGACCTTCAAAGTTAACACTCCCTTAAACTTTGCAATCACGGGCTGGAATCAGACGCAGCAGCGAGAATACACCAACACTCTTGCCCGAACCACTTTCACCAACAATCGCTAGAATTACCTTTTTACCCAAACTGTAACTGATTCCATTGACAGCCTGCACAACCCCATCTGGTGTTGGAAAGTGCACGTGGAAATCTTCTACTTCTAACAATGCCTTTCCAATGTTCACACCCGAATCTTTTGTTTGGGGTCCAACGCATCTCTTAAGCCGTCTCCCAAAAAGGAAAAGCCCAGCATGGTTAAAGCTATGGCCAGAGTTGGCAGTAGGGCGAGATGCCAGTAGACTCTTACATAGGCGTTGCTAGCCCCAACCATTTTCCCCCAACTTGCAATTGGGTCGTTGACGCCCAATCCTAAGAAGCTAAGTCCAGCTTCAGCAAAAATCGCTGTTGGGATCCCAAAGCTTACGGCTATCAGAATCGGACTCATGGCGTTGGGCAGTAGATGGCGAAAGAGGATTCGCCATTCAGAAGCACCAAGGCCCCTGGCAGCAGTACAGTATTCTTGCTCACGCAGGGTCAATATTTGTGCTCGGGTGATGCGAGCAATGACAATCCAGCTAGTGATGCTGAGAGCAACGATAATTGTAGGCATCCCCCCACCTAAGACAGATATAATCAGGATGGTGAAGAGCAAAGCTGGAAAAGCCGTCATAATGTCAATGATTCTTGAAATCACAAAGTCAAAGGCACCTCCAAAATAGCCAGCCAAAGCACCAATGGGGAGCCCGATCATCAATGCAATCATCTGCACAGAGAGGCTGACCATCATTGAAGTGCGTGCCCCATAAATCAAACGACTCAGATAGTCACGACCGACTTCATCTGTACCTAGTGGATGCTCTGGGTGCTCAAAAGGCATCAGTAACACCCGATCAAAGTAGACACGGTCGTAAGCAAAGGGAGAGAGCAGATCCGCAAAGAGTGCTAAGAATAGAATGAATCCCACCAGAAACGAGCCGAATAAAGCTAATCTATTTTGGGAAAAACGCCGGATGGCATCCTTCAGAAAGCTACGTCTGGTTGGTGTGAAGATGCTCAAGGGTGGATTTAGGAAAGCGATTTTGCGCCCAGACGAACCCGTGGGTCAATCATGGTGTAGGCGATGTCTGTCAGTAGATAAAGGATTCCCCAAAGAAAAGCAACGAGGAGGAAGGTAGCCATAATCATTGGATAGTCTCGGTTCAGCGTACTTGTAACAAAGTACTTACCGAGACCGTTGATACGGAAGGTCGATTCTATAAAGATGCTACCTGTGATCAGGTTAGGGATCTCAGTTCCAAGAGCCGTGACCATAGGAATTTGGGCGTTGCGCAAGACGTGCTTGCGCATCACTTTGATCTCTGAGAGGCCCTTAGCCCTAGCTGTACGGACGTAATCTTCACCCATCACTTCGACAATACTGGCCCGAGTATAGCGGGCCACAATTGCCATAGGTGCAATCGCATAGGCGATCACGGGTAATATCCAGTCCGTACAAAAATACTTGTCGACTAAACATTGACCAGAAGAACCCCAGCCTCCCATTGGTAGCCAATTAAGGGAAACGGCAAAGATCAGGATTAGCCACATTGCCACGACAAAATTGGGCACAGTGACACCCAGACTAGAAACAAAGGTGACTAGCGTGTCGACCCAGGAATTCTGGTGATAGGCAGCGTAAATTCCAGCTAAGATGCCAAAACCAAAGGCAACAACAATCGTTGTAAGCCCCACTTGAACAGTAATGGCCCAGGACTTACTGATCAACTTGGCGACAGTGGTATGAGGGCGTTGGTAGGGGATACCAAAGTCGAAGCGAACTGCATGGCTCATGTAATTGATGTACTGCTTCCAAACGGGCTGATCCAAACCGTACTTCTTGAGGATATTGGCCTTTGCAGCCGGGGGGAGGCGGCCCTTTCGTTCATCGAATGGACCACCTGGAACGGAGTGCATCAGGGAAAAGACGATTATGGATACAGCAAGGAGAATCAACATCAACGCAAAAATTCTTCCACAAATGTAACCTAGCATATCGCCTTAACCCCAATCAGGTTTGAATCTGGATTTTCGTTTACTTTGCATTCGTAATGTAAACATTCCCCCAGTACCAGTCGTTACCCCAGTGTTTCCCAGAAATTCCATTGGAATCAGGTACTCGAAAGCTGTCACCTTGGACATATGGCTTGAAGAGATCTCCCTGCCACCGATGGGCAATAAAGACTCCTCCGACATCATCTACCAGAATCTTTTGAGCATCACGGAACATCTGCTCCCGCTTTTTGTCATCTCCCACTAGGTTGCTGGCTTCAGCTACCATGCTGTCAAACTTTTCATTTGTCCAAGAGTGTCGTCCTGAAGAAACCCAGATGCCTAACAAGTTAG
>DPLM01000137.1 GCA_003541985.1 Deltaproteobacteria bacterium
CATTGTTGTATGCTTTTGTTCAAGTGTAATGTGTTTCCTTGTCGTAAGTAGGCAGTTTGGTATTGCGTCCCGAAGGATTGATCCTATGAACAATGTGTACTGATTCGTCACAAGTGAAAATATCATTTCTTTTGTCATGAAAAACTCAAACTGGAAGCTCCTTAAGCCTAACTATCAAATAGGGACTACAAATAAACCACCTGTAGCGATAGGAGCAATATTAGCAAATTGCTCAGAATACTCGCCAGCAATTTGCAAAATTTCATAGCCGCCCAAATTTGTCCTAATCAGAAAGATTTGAATTGTATCGATGAAGTATTTCTCATTAATTTCAATAAGTCCTGCGATGAAATTGACCCTCCATTAAAAGCGAGACTGGTACTGAGGACTTGGTTGTATAAATAGGAACTGTTTACCATCAACAACTAATTTGGGTAGACCATTCTGTTTCACAGTTTCCAAATCATTACCACTATCGCTTTAATCATGGAGGTAAACCAAAATGGTCTATCGATTTAATCAGAAAATTTCTGGGCAAATCAATTAAGCAATAGTTGCTGTCTTCTTGAGCTAACAGTCGCTCGAAACGCATTTAAAGCATTTGATTGAGTTAAAACCCAGTTGCCTAGTAAACAGCTAAATTCTAGAATATTTCCTAAATTAGATATTCTTCACTAGGATTTATAGCTTTAGATGGTGTAACAATAGAGTTTCCTAAAACAACTTGGAATTCGTAGATTAAGTCCTCTGCAAGTAGACCTTTCTATTTCTTAGTACTTAGTTTTTTCATTTCTACACAAACAATCAGAGCCTTTTAAAGCGAACCTCTTGGTTAAAGTTCACAAATTTACGTCTTCTATGCCAAATTTATTGGTTAAGATTTTTTTCAATTGCGATGATTTCAGAAGTAAATAGACTGTTTGGTAAAAACGATTCACTTATAACGTCATTTAGTTGTGGTAGTTCTTTCATTTATACGAATCCTTACCGTAGCCATTCTCTAGTAAATTTGTTCCAATGCTGCACAATTTCTCATGTTCTTTCCAAATCAAATTATCACTAAGTGCTTTTTCAATCTGATCTTTATCTTCGAATAGATATGTAAAAATGAAATCACGTCCCAGCTTTATTAGAAGAATCAAAATGTATATACCTTTCAATAAAGTTATAATTTTTTCGTACCCGGTAATAAAAGTATGACCCCCTAAGTCTTTACAACACTGGACCAATATGGAAGACTGCACCCTAAAATTTAATTTTTGTGAAGTTTCACAGTTGGATGTAGCGCTAGCGCTCTGAACCGTGCTTCGAGCAGTCGATAGGACTCTTGCCTTTCCTATTTAATTCTGCACACAGACTTTCCGATTTCCGAAGGCCCAACGATTACATTCAATATCTGTACTGGATTCGACTCACCAATTCCAACTGCTTTAGTTCATCAAACAGAAATTTTATTGGTCGATTCATTGAGCCAGTAGATGAAAGCTACATGTTCAGAGTGAGGATGGGAGACAATCCAGACAGGTTTTTAAAATGTATCGCTTTGAGGTACGTGATCAGTTTGCTCAATTAGTGCTGAAACTCTTTTTGGAGTTGATTCTCAATAATAAAAATTCCGTCAGAAGCCTCTGATTTCCAAACTGCTGAAGAATTTGTTTTTTCAGTGGGGGCAGGATGATCAGCATAAGGCTATTCTATTTTTCGAAATATGCCTTTCAGTGGAACACCTCTCCCTGTAAAGCATTACCTGAATAACTAGCGTACCCAGCTTTTGATGATTGAAATTGATCGTAAACTACACCTCGTTAAAAATTTTATTTTGGAAAAGTCTAGACTAAAAATGTTGTCAGTGTGCTGAGGAAGCTTGCGTTCTCAGTAGAATTTAGCAATTGTTGTTGAATAATTGAAAAATTCTTTATAAGTATAGTTCCCTTCCTTTCTAAATAATTTTCAGATGAAAGCCTATACAGCTTTATGCTTTTTCGCTGCGTTGAGACCCAAATTAGGTTATGAATTTCTCGGCCAGCATGTCCAAAATATGCCTAACAAGATTTTATTTTGATGATAAATTTTAAAATTAATGCTTAGTAAAAGTAATTTTTTCTAGATTTTGTCTGTAAGTTTAGAAGTTCAAGTCTTATCCATATTACCAAGTAAATCTATTCTTCGTTTCTTTGAATAAAGAATCCAAGGCCTGTGAAATTCAGAATTCATTTGCCAAGTTTTGCTTCTCCGTCCTTTTTTGTACTCACCATAAGAGCCAAGCGCTGATTACGCCAATGTTGTCTATTCAACAATTTATCCGCTGATAGATCCTGACGACGCTCTTGTTCTACCTTTGCAAGTAGAGATTCTCTCCAAATTCTTGGATCTGCCTGTTCTTTAGCCAATTCGTAATAGAGAGGTCCAAAATTTTCGCAATACCCTCTTATTCCTTTTGGCGAATTGAGATCAATTGTTTCAAATGGTCCCATGAAAGACCAACGTAGGCCTAGTCCTTCAGAAATAGATATGTCGATATCCCTGACAGAGCAGATTCCATCTTCAACGAGACGGAAAGCCTCAGCAAGCAGAGCTCCCTGGAGTCGATTGACAACAAATCCTTTGATCTCTTGGTTTAATCGAATAGGGGCCTGACTCACTTGGTGCATTAGTTTAGTAGTTCTGTCGATAACAATCTCAGCTGTCCACGGAGTGGGTACCAATTCAACCAAGGGTACTAGGTGAGGGGGATTGATAGGATGGGCGACGAGGCATTTTTCTTTAGCGTTAAGGTTCTCTGTAAAAAGGGAAGCAACGATGCCGGAGGTAGAGCTAGCCAATACAGTTTGGGGATCCACTAATTGGTCGATTTGTTGATATAGTTTCTGTTTAACCTCCAACTGCTCTGGGGCGTTTTCCTGAATGTGGTCTGCTCCATCAAGAGCATCCTCCAAACTTTTAGAGGCGTGAACCCTTGCAAATACTTGCTCTACTGAACAGCTATTTAAAAGATTTCCTTCTGCCAAGTTCGGTAGCTCTTCCTTGATCAACTTGATGGCAGTTGACACTGCACCATCGATGGGATCCCAAAGCCACACTTCAAAACCTGCCCTTGCAAAGACGATCGACCAACTTCGACCAATCAGTCCAGTGCCCACAATTGCGATTTTCTTCGACATAATCTTCCTTCAATTTATCGATTATTTTTTGTGCTAACTAACGAATCAATGGTTTTTTGCTTGAAATCCTAAAATGACCAAGATGAAAATAGAATTATTCAAGCAACATGTTAGTACAAAGTTGCTTTCCATGTAGACCTGTGTCTATTATGCCTGCCTACTTCTTTTAACTCCTTGTCGTCAATTGGGCAATCAGATGCAACAAATTCTAGTGATTTCATAAAGTTCGATATTCCTCAGTTGATTCGCTGGAATTGGCAATCCGTGTGAAACGATTGAATCCTTAGATCGACAGAATACATAATTCAGCTTTGTAAACAATCCATTCACCGACTCTTATGGAAAAACCGAAGCACATTGTGCTGACCTCACACCCGGGTCGTATTGACCAACGTGGGCCACAGATTCAATGGGGTCAAGCGGACCCCAAGCGGCGTGGCCCTATCATTGGTTCGGTCCAAAATCCCACTAAGCGAAATGTGATTGGTACGCACTCGGGTTCCTACGCGGTTTATCGTGCCCTCGCCGTGGCTGCTGGTCAGCTTGATGCCGACCATGTTCCAGATCTGACCAACACAGCCCCCATTGTACCAATTGGTCCTCATTCTCAGTGGGGTGAAGCCGGAAAAATCGTATCTCTGGATCCTTTCGGTCACATGATCGGACAGGTTTTCGCAGAGGAATTGACGGATGGAATGGATATCCGTCCAACCATCGCTGTGACCAAGGCAAGGTTGGAATTGATTGAAATGCAGGACGCTATACGACAGGGCCGCCTCAAGCCGGATGGTATGGTCTTACTGGATACAGGTGAAGTAAATGTAACTAAAATGGCTGTTGAACCAGTTTGGTATTTACCAGGAGTTGCTGAAAGATTTGAGATTACAGAATCTCAATTACGTCGAAACCTTTTTGAACAAACCGGAGGAATGTTCCCGGAGTTGGTCACTCGACCAGATTTACAGGTATTTTTGCCCCCAATCGGGGGCATAACCGTCTACATGATGGGCGATGTATCTCAAGTTGGAACAGAAGAGTGCAAAATTGCCTGCCGTGTTCATGATGAGTGCAACGGTTCAGACGTATTTGGTTCAGATATTTGTACTTGTCGACCCTACTTGATTCACGGTATCGAGGTGTGTGTCGAAAATGCTCAAAACGGTGGGGTTGGCATCATCGCATACTTCCGCAAGGAGGGTCGTGCGTTAGGAGAGGTTACTAAGTTCTTGGTTTACAATGCTCGCAAACGCCAAGAAGGTGGCGATCGCGCAGAGACCTACTTTAAACGAACGGAATGTGTGGCAGGTGTGCAAGACGTTCGTTTTCAGCAATTGATGCCAGATGTGCTCAATTGGTTAGGGGTCAAGCACATCGACACCCTCGTTTCTATGAGCAACATGAAGTATGACGCCATTGTCTCTCAGGGGATAACCGTTGGGGAACGCCTGGCGATTCCTGATGAGCAAATTCCCGATGATGCAAAGGTAGAGATGGAAGCCAAAAAAGCTGCTGGCTACTTCACAGACGCCTCACTCGATCCTGATGCTCTCAAAAGCACGGTAGGCCGAAATCTGGAGCAGTTTTAACACGCATGACCTTCGATTCGTTTGAGTTTCTAAACTCACCAAAGACAATCCGCGACCGGTGTCATCAACTTTATCTGCTAGGATTAGAAGGCCGATTGGAACACTTTCGCATTAGGGAAGATCGGTTACCAACCTCTGTAGATTTGGTTAAAGATGAAATCTTAGCCAATTACCCCGATCTGAGAATCCCCCCTCATAGCCGATGGCAACATTTTGATGTCAGAGGAACGAATCATTGGTCTCCCTTTAAGTCTAAAATTCGAGGTGATCGAGATCTCCTGCTAGCTCAGATTGATTTGGCGGTGACCAGTGTTCTGTTAGATGCCGGATCAGGGCCCGACTGGCACTTTCGAGATCCTCTCAACGGAGAGAATCATTCTCGCTCAGAGGGTTTGGCCATAGCTAGCTTATATCTTTTTTCGAAGGGAACTTTTTCGAGTGATCCTCATGATCCTTTGAAAGCTGATGCGGAGAATCTTCGAAAGTTTAGTGTTGAGAAGTTGGCCGAGGAATTTCAAGTCTCAGCGGCAAATCCACTTGTTGGGTTGGAAGAAAGGGCTGCCCTACTCAGAAGATTAGGTGAGCAACTCATCAATTTTTGCAGGACTGACCAAGAGCAAAATCCAAGAATAGCGAATATCCTCGATAAAATTCCAATAGGTGAGGATCGTGTTCTTAAAGTTGATCTATTGCTAGAAACTTTGCTAAAGCTGCTGCAAGACGTCTGGCCTCCACGTTTGACTCTGGGTGGTCGAAACTTGGGCGATGTCTGGCGTCATCATTTGTTAGCAGATTCTGAAATTACTGCTGAACTGGTTCCTTTTCACAAGCTTACACAGTGGTTGACTTATTCGTTATTAGAACCACTGCAAGAAGCCGGTTTTCAAGTCCAAGACATCGACTTGTTGACAGGCCTTCCTGAATACCGAAATGGTGGTCTTTTCTTCGACACCGGTGTTCTGGAGTTGAAGAAGCCTGAAGAAGTTGACACTTTACATCCTGTCTCCTCAGAACTAATTGTTGAATGGCGAGCATTGACCGTCATTTTGTTGGATCGGTTAGGAGAACAACTCAGAGCAAGGATGAAGCTTACATCAGAAGAACTTCCTTTACCTCAGATCTTACAGGGAGGTACTTGGAGCACTGGCCGCAAGCTCGCTTATGAACGTCGCCCAGATGGATCACCACCACTGCGTGTGGCAAGTGATGGCACTGTCTTTTGAAATTTTCTGATCGAGGTTTTCATGAATAAGGTCCTTAAAGAAATTAAACACCCACTGGTGCAGCACAAGCTTTCGCTGATGAGAAAAAAAGGAACCTCAACTCGAAGTTTTCGTGTCTTGGCCCGTGAGGTGGGACTACTCCTGGCGTATGAAGTTACTCAAGATTTACCAGTTGAATACGAGGAAATTGAGACTCCATTGCAGAAAATGCAGGCTCCTTTTCTTGAAGGAAAAAAGCTGTGTTTAGTGCCTATCCTAAGGGCAGGGATTGGCTTGTTGGATGGTTTCCTTGAGTTAATTCCTTCAGCTAGGGTTGGACATATTGGACTTTATCGTGATCCGGTGACCTTAGCGGCAGTGGAGTATTATCTGAAATTACCCGAGATGATTGATCAGCGCTTGGTGATTGCCTTAGATCCTATGTTGGCGACAGGCCATTCTTCAGCAGCAGCAGTCTCTCGTTTAAAAGAAAATGGAGCCTCGAATATCCGCTTTGTCTCTTTACTAGCTGCACCGGAGGGTATTGAATATTTCCACAGTGAACATCCTGACGTCCCAATTTATACCGCAGCTGTGGATGAAAAGTTAAATGATCACGCTTACATCTTACCCGGGTTAGGTGATGCAGGAGATCGGATTTTTGGGACTAAATAACACTGAAGTGTCAATAGAAGATATAATTTCCTGAGTGCGTAGCAGATAAAAGCATGTAATCAGTTTACGTTTCTACAGAGAGAAGTTTCGTTTGATGCAAAAAATTCGGGTGAAAGTTAGCCTAAAGCATTCTTACCGTGAGCCCGAATGCTTTACCAGCCCATGTGATAGAATAAGATCTTTCATAAAATAATGCAGACTCTACCAAATTGTGTAACCGGCATCGACTGGGAGAATTGCTCCGGTGATCGCAGAGGCAGCGGGGGAGGCAAGAAAGAGGATCGCGGCAGCAACTTCTTCTGGTTGAATCATTCGATGCATTGGGGTTCCCTGCATCCAAACA
>DPLM01000310.1 GCA_003541985.1 Deltaproteobacteria bacterium
CTCAGCAACTACATATCTGTCAAAATTTCTGGGTAACTGGTAGCGAGCATCAAAGAGGCTATGACCTAGACCGATGAGCAGAAAATTAAGTTTAGCATCTTCAGCCTGTAATAGCCCTAAAGTCTGCTGATAGAGATCTCTCGGAAACTGAGGAGAAACCCAGAGTTGCAAGGGTCTATTTTGCAATCGACCCTTGAGGAAATTCCTGGCTGACAAACCAAATTGTAGGTCTTGACTCTTATGGGATTGACTCAGCTCCAGAGTATTAACAAACAGTAACCGGATTTTCTCTTCGGACTCCGCGTAATTGTTACGAGTCCAATCAACTTAAAAGGTGTCTCCATCAACTACCCTGACCATCGAAGGTGCGATGATCCGTGCATAAAAGGCAGGCACAAATCAAATATACTTTTTACAAGGAAGCACCCCACATAAATGCAGTAATCTCTATGCTGTCAAAAAAGCTTTTAAATCTAATTTTGCAACTAATAGCACAGCTCAACATTTTTGAAAAATCCTCAGGCAGATTATGCACCAAAAAGCTCACCCAACTGAAGATTCTATGGATCTATATATGCTTTATTTTGGGGAATACTGGAGATAAAAACATGCTTTGGAAGCAGACAAAATACCTTGCAGTCTAGAAGTGTGACTGTTAGGTTTATTTTAACTTTTTCTTCATCTGAACCAACCACACCCTGCTTCATTTGACATACCCGCCAATTTTCATTTACAGGCTTCTCATGCGATCTATTTCGCGACTGCGCCGATCGATCGGTCGCTCGTTCCTACTTTTGCTCGCTGTCTCCATGGCTCCTTCCTTTACTCTCGGTGCTGATAGTCTCTCCGACGGCCTATATGCGGATCTGGAAACCAATCGAGGTCGAATTCTACTGAAACTCTTTTACAAGCGAGTACCGAGAACAGTTGCAAATTTTGTGGGTCTTGCTGATGGAACACAGTCTTGGAATGATCCAATTTCTGGAGACTCACGCAAGAGTAAGTTCTACGATGGCTTGACCTTTCACCGGGTCATTGCCGACTTCATGGTTCAAGGTGGTGATCCATTGGGCACTGGCAGTGGTGGTCCCGGGTATCGCTTTGCCGATGAATTCCACCCCGAGTTGCGGCATAACAAGCCCGGTATTCTCTCGATGGCTAATGCCGGACCTGATACTAACGGAAGCCAATTCTTTATCACCCATAAAGAAACTCCCTGGCTAGATGACAAGCACTCCGTTTTTGGCGAAGTTGTTGAGGGCATGGATGTGGTCAATACAATTGAGAAAGGGGACCGAATCGAGCAAATGCTAATCGTAAGGCAAGGGGCCGATGCCGAGGCCTTCGACGAAATGGCAGTCATCTCCAAAGCTGATGCTACAAGGCAGGCTTTGTCAGAGCAAAACCGAAAAAATCTCCCTGAAGCCAGCTCAGAGTTTGATCCCTCTCGTGTGCCACAACCCGACCAACCTATTGCTTCCAAAGTAGCCCTAGAGATGCTTGTGATTGGTTATCAGGGTGCTCGTATTCCAAAGCAGGATCTCTACTACGACCGAGAAGGAGCTGCTGAGGTTAGCGCAAAGCTAGCTGACCTCGCTCGTCGTAAGGGAGCAGATTTCAGTGAATTAGTTGATCGCTTTACGGATCTGCCGGAGCAAACCCGTATCCCAATGATTGATCAGGCTAACCCACAATTACCACCATTCCTGAAACCAGCCTTCTCACTATTGGAAGGTCAGATCAGTGATCCAGTCGAAACTCCGCTTGGATTCTTGATCTTCAAACGCGTATCACTGGAATTAATTACAGCGAGTCATGTACTGATTTCCTATCAGGGAGCACTACGATCTGAACAAAGTCGCAGCAAGGATGAGGCAATGCAGCTTGCCCAACAACTGCTTGCGGAGATTCAAGATGGTCGTGATTTTGCGGAAGTCGCTAAAGAGCATTCAAATGGACCGTCTGCCCAACAAGGTGGGATGTTGGGCGAGTTCCCCCGAGGAATGATGGTACCTGAATTTGACCAAGCAGCCTTCACCTTGGAACCCAATACGGTCAGTGAAGTGGTTGAGACTGCATTTGGTTTCCACATCATCAAACGCATCCAATAGAATTGCATGCTGGAGCAAATTACCACTGCCGCCATTGTGATCATTGGCAACGAGATACTTTCGGGCAAAGTGAAGGATGAAAACTCCTACTATCTCTGTCGTGAATTGCGTGATCTTGGAGTGGAGGTTCGTTCCGTCGTGACTATCCCCGATGATACCGAAACGATCGGCAATATTGTCCGGCAGGCTTCTGAAAAATACACTTGGGTCTTTACCAGCGGAGGCATTGGCCCCACGCATGATGATCTAACGGTCCCTTCGATTGCGGCAGGTTTTCAAACTCCGCTGGTCCGTTCGGAAAAGCTAGTAAAGCTGATCAGTAGCTACTACGGGAAAGAAGTGAATGAAGCCCATTTGAGAATGGCCATGATTCCAGAGGGCTCAGAGCTTCTATTTGACGAGAGCAAGCGAGTCTCTCAAATACTCTTCCATAATATTCTGATCTTTCCAGGAATCCCCCGACTGCTTCAGCGAAGATTCCAAACCTTTCGGGAACGCTTCCGTAACAACCCCATCTATCTACACCAAATTTTCCTGAATTGTGATGAAGGACAGATTGCACATCTACTGGATCAAACTCTCGCTACCTATCCAGAGCTACAACTGGGCTCCTACCCACGAACCAAGGAGGAAGAGGAACACGAGGTGAAGCTAACCTTAGAATCGAGAGAAGCCGTCTGTTTGCAGGAAGCAGCCAATTACCTGCTTGAACGCATCCCTCCCCAGTTTATTTTGCGTCACGAATCTCCAACCTAAAACCTACTGATGAATTTCCGACAACTAGCGGAGCAGTTTAGAGATCGTGGTCCTCTCTTACACATTATTCTAGATGGCTGGGGAGTCGGTCCACCTGATAAAACCAATGCGCTCCACAAAGCTTCTCTGCCAATCTTCAAACAAATCACGGAGCAGTATCCTTACACCCAACTTTGGACGCATGGTACATACGTTGGCTTACCTGGTGATAATGATCTCGGTGGTTCTGAAGTCGGACACATGACCCTGGGCGCCGGAATCGTCAAGGAGCAAGGTCCCTCTTTGATCAAACGTATGATCGACAGTGGAGAGCTCTTCGAAAGTCCAGTACTCCAGAAGTTGACTAACAATTGTCTTCAGCACGATACACCTCTCCACCTTCTTGGTTTACTCTCCAATGGTAATGTTCACAGCCACATTGATCATACCATTGCCTTGATTGAACATGCCTTCAAGCATGGTCTTCGTCGTTGTTATGTACATGCTTTGTTGGATGGTAGAGATGTTGCGATTCAATCAGCACTGGACTACACCGAACAGTTGGAGTCTCTCTTCCATCAACTCAAAAGCCAGCGTCCTGCAATCGAATATGGTTTTGCCAGTGCAGGCGGACGAGAAAAGATCACAATGGATCGGGATCAGAACTGGTCTAAAATTCAACTCGGCTGGAATCTACATGTTCATGGGAAGGGAGAGCATCAATTCACATCAGTTCGTGAAGGGATTGAACATTTTCGCCAGCAGTCTCCAGACATCATCGATCAAGATCTACCTGGATTTTCAATCGTGCGGCACGGAAAGCCTGTCGGGCCGATCCAAGACCACCACAGCCTCATCTTCACTAATTTTCGGGCAGACCGAGCGATTGAGTTTACTCATGCGATTTTGGATGATTCCTTCCCACATTTTGATCGAGGATTACGGCCTCAGATCCACTACGCTGGGATGATGACCTATGATCAAGACCTATATCTTCCGCCAGACTACCTTGTCGGGACATCCAAAGTTGAAAATCCCTTTGGCAAGCGAATTCTAGAAAAGGGATTGCGACAATTCAGGCTGACTGAAACCCAAAAATTTGCTCATGTGACTTTCTTCTTCAATGGGGGCTATCGAGAACCTCTTGATCCGAAAAAAGAGATTTATCACCTGATCAACTCGGACAAGGTTGACTCGTTTGCAAATGCTCCAGCCATGAAAGCTAAGGAAATCACAGACCAGGCAATTCAGTTTTTACGTTCCGGAGAGTTTGATTACGGACTAATCAACTATCCAAATGCCGACATGGTTGGTCATTGTGGAAAAATAGAGGCCGTAATCAAAGCGGTGGAGAAGGTGGATCAGCAGCTT
>DPLM01000417.1 GCA_003541985.1 Deltaproteobacteria bacterium
AAATCCCCCAGCGTCCACCATCCCCTTTTGGCCTCGCAGTGGGTGGGTTTTGCCGTCAAAAAACACGACGCCGCTGCGTCTGAACCCTTTGGGTTTGGACTCACAAGGGGTAATTTTGTTACTTGTTCAATTCCATCGCAGGGGTAGTGTCCATACTTGCCAACTGTGAGCCCATTTTACTGTTGTTAAGCAGTACAGAAGGGTTTCGAATGAATCCACTTGATGTATCCGAATTCGTTGATTCATGGATGTGATAAGTGCCTTTGACAAAACCTTCTTCCCGAGATTAACATTACACCATTTCTATTTAATACGTCCACCGTTTGGAGACTCTATGCAAACTTCCCGTAGTCAAGAGAATTTAGGTGACACAAAAAACAAATTTGTCATCCTTCTTTGCCTGTTGGTTTTGGTGATACTCAATAGAAAAATTATCGCTTCATTGATTCGATTCGGGCCTACGATGTCGGCTGTTATCGAAATCATTCGAATGCTTATCGTCGTTTCGATAGGCATACTTTTAGGAACCTTAGGATTTGGAACGAAATCGAAGAAACAAGTTGACATTCCTTTGAATTTAGATGCTGACGAATCACCGGATTCGTTGAAAGATAATGCTAGCCTTGACCACTATAATTCCTCTGAACAATTTATTATTGAATTTCTCCTTGAAAAGGAGAACAAATGCTGGCAATCAGACATTGTGAAAAATTCCGACATGACGAAGTCAAAAATCAGCCGGACATTGTCGAGCCTCGAGTCGAAGGGATTGATTACACGAGTAAGGGATGGTATGGGGAATCGGGTCATCCTTGATGTTAGTGAATTGTTCTAGTCGATGAGGGGTTGAGTTCTCAGCAATTGAATCACTCTCTTTCAAACCTCCTCGAAAACGAAGTCAGAACTGTGAATGCTCGCTGTTGCAGCGAGTTTCATGTATTCTCAATCAATTTCGCCGAGATTACACATGGTGTTGCAACATACTTAATCTCGATGAACAAGAAAATCACGGTTTTAATGATGGCTCTACTGCTCACAGGATCTCTATCAGGATGCTTAGGCAATGGCGACAAAGGAGACGACGATGAAACAGATACGGTGCCGGTGTATGAACCAGGTCCTTATGAGGTTTTGAAGTACGAAAACATAACGTTTGCAAGTGGACTAGCACATACGGATTCAAGTACAAAATCATCTGCAGTCCCTCTGATGTTGGATGTCTATTGTCCAGACAGTGATTCAACGAGCAGACCGGTTTTGATGTTCATTCATGGTGGTGGATTTACTGGTGGAATCAAACACAAGCCGGAAATTGTTGAGATGGCAAATTACTATGCTTCCCGTGGATGGGTTTACGTCTCCATTGATTACAGAACAACGGAGGAGTTGGGTGATATCGATGACATGTCCCAAGAAGAAATCATGGATTATTACGAGGGTATTGCGCCACAAGAATGGATTGAGCATGCGTTTACTGGATCTGAATCAACGAAACAAATTCAACAAGTGGTTGCTATGTATGCTGCTCAAAGAGATTCAAAGGCCGCACTTCGTTGGATAGTCGCGAATGCAGACACATACAGCATTGACATCGATGAAATCGCAGTAGGAGGTGCTTCGGCTGGTTCTGTCACAACAATCGCTTTGGGTATCACTGACGAGAGTGATTTTCGTGATGAGATTTCCATCGATGATGACCCAACGCTTGCTACAACAAATCTAAACGAAACTTATGACGTGAAGAGCATGGTCTATTTCTGGGGCGCCAATGTCAAAGTAGAGTTGTACAATACTGTGTATGAAGTTGATCGATACGATGAAAATGACCCAGAATTGTTCATGGCACATGGTGATGGACACGACCCTGTAACACCATACGAAGGTGCGCTTGTCTTGGAGGAAATTTACGAATCCCTTGGTATTCCCAGCGAACTCGTCACTCTTGAGGGGTATGGACACGGCGCTTGGAATGCACTAGTTGACGGAAAAGGCCTGTTCGAATTATCGTTTGATTTCCTAATGGAGCGTCAACTTGTAAGGAGCAGTGTTGATCCAACACCTGACCCAGATTCCGATCATCTTGTCAACGCTGATGATTACAATGTTCTTTACATCGGCCATAGTTTCGGACGAGTTTTTGCTGAAACACTTCAGGATTATGCACACGCCACAGGATTCACCGATCACGCGCAGTACATCGAAATGAGTGGGGGACGCACAGGTGCCCCCGATGCATTGTGGGAAGACGATGGCCACCGTGAGAACATCAAGGACTACCTTGACACAGGCGAGATTGATGTTTTGATTATGATCTGTTGTTCAGTCGAATTTGAAGAAACAGGGGGACAGTCAGACGAAGCAATTTGGAACTTTACTGATTATGCTCTAGAGAAAAATCCAAACACCCGCATTGGACTTTCGATGCTTTGGAAGGATTTTCCTGGACAATATGAAAATGCAAGTGAACACAAGAACGGAACCGAATTGAGGTATGATTCCTGGGTTCGATTGGCCTCCAACTTGAGCTCCGATTATCCTGATGCAGATATTTTCACGTTCCATCATGGCGCTGCAGCATATGAATTACGGGACATGTTTGAAACAGGCCAACTTGATGATGACCTCGAGCAACTTACGGGTCCAAAAGCAACTTCCGTCTTTACTGATGAAAAGGGTCATCCAGGCCAAATCATGATCGATACTGGAACCCTCATTTGGCTTCATGCAGTTCACGGTGTCGAACCGTTGGATGTGCCAGAATTTACCGAATGGGAAACAGACATCCGAGTAATCGCAAATACAGTTCTTGAAGAATAAATCAATGAATCAGAAATTTCCCGGATTGATGGTTTTAGACTCACAAGAGTTAGTCCAACTTTTCGATATCATCTATGTTCCATTCACCAGTGGAGAAAATTCACGGACACATAGGTTTCTCAAACAAGTGAATAAGTGGTTTGCTTATGTTCACGAGGGGTTATGCTA
>DPLM01000067.1:0-3680 GCA_003541985.1 Deltaproteobacteria bacterium
GAAGACCAATCCTGATCCGGGATTGCAGACACTAATTCCATTTTGGTATCGGCCTGTACAGGGATTTTATCTAACCCTTGAATTTCTTCAGGAGGAAGTTCTGGTTTTGCTCTGGTGAAAGTAGATGGGAATGGATCAGCCTGACGAACTCTTTTGCCGACTTCATCTGTTAGAATTGCCGAGGGTGTGAGAGTATTTGTCTGAAGATCTACTAAATTAAGAAACTGCAAATCAAGGAACAATCGATTACCCTCGCGCCAGACCTCAGGATTTCCCAAAGCCATTCGCGAGCTATTGAATAGAATATCTACTTGGACAAATTCCGCCATGGCTGGTTGTGAGACTAATACATTTCGAATCAGCGACTCTTTAGGTGGGGTCAATTCTTTCCCTAACTCATCTGCCATCTTCGTTCCTACAAAGCGAACTGAAAGGGCTCCTGGTTCAAAATTAACTATCGGTTCGTCTGGATAGGCTCCGTCAAATTGCAGTCTGATTTGTTCTGCTTGAGAAAGAGAAGCCAGTTTGATTTCTTGGAGCGTATATGGGGCTGCTTCTAGTTTGGGAAGTATAGCTGCAGTTGTAAAAAGTATTCCTAATAAGATGAACCAGATTCGGAAAAGATTTTTTAGTTTTTTCTCAGAGTGCGGCAAAACGATCATCCGGACTAATTATGTCAGTAATACGGACAGCAAACTTATCATTTATCACAACAATTTCTCCACGAGCAACAAGTTTTTCATTCACTCGGATGTCAAGTGGTTCTCCAATAGCGCTTTGTAGTTCTACGATTGAGCCTTGATCCAACTCTAGGAGATCTTCGATTCGAATTTGGGAACGGCCCACCTCAACCTGAATATTCAATTGTACATCCAAGAGGAAATCAATGTCCAACTCTGAGGCCACATCTATCTGACCTACTGGGGCAGGACTGTCAAGGTCGGAAGGTGCTTCTGCATTTTGCGCTTCTGCTAAAATTGCGTCACGATTGGCTTCCAACTCGCCTTCGACATCTGCCCAATCTAGATCATCCAGGTTTTCAAAATCACTCGCCATGAATCCTTTTTTTCAGATGCTCCCTTGGTGCATCTTTAAACTTCAAAATTATTGTTTGTAGAACTCTGTAAACAAAATTCTTTTCACGGGGTCTAAATCATCCCAAGGAGGTTCATTCGGAAAGAGAGAATTAAGTCTGATCATCAGATCATTTTTCAAAATTTGCCGATATCTCAAATCTTCTAGTTGCTCAACAGAGATGCTTTGCAAGTGCCGAATGATCATGTCCTTCACTAGTGGGATGCGGGCAGTCATCCACTCCATTGGCCCAGAGTCCGTGAAGGCAAGGGACATCGTCGTTTTAAGATAGTATTTGCCATCTGGCATGTTAACGACAAACGTACCGAGGTCCATATATGTCGGGTCATCAAGGGGGGGTGGTCCCTCTCTTAAAACCTTCTGGGTTGCTTCTGTCTCATCTCCACTTTGGCAACCACTTTGAAATAGAGCCACGATTGCAAGCAAAAGTAGAGGGATTGAAGAAAGTCGAAGCAATTTCATTGGAGATCAGAATCTTCATGGATCACTGAATCACAAACTCCTCGAAGAGCACCTTACGGATTGGTTCAGGATCCTCCCACTCAGGTTTAGTTGGGAAGAGGCCGCTAATCACATTGATCAACCTTAATTTTAGAGATTCTCTCGCTTCAGATTGCGCTACGTCTTCAGCAGATAGCGTCTGCATTTCTGAAAGTACAGCATCCTTAACTTCTACCATCCTTCCCTGGAGGTAGGCCATTGCGGCAGGGTCACTCATCATAAGTTGAATGGTTGCCTTCAAGTAGCGTCTTCCATCTTTTAAATTCACAACGTAACTTTCCAAAGGTAGAAAGAGCGGAACTGCAAGAGGCTCGACAGTCTCCGTCACCGGTAACTCTTCTTCTGGAATTTCTCCCTCTTCCTCTTCCCCGCCAGAGAGCAGGAGAAAGGCTACAGCGCCGATCACAATCAGCAGAACGACTGCAACGATGATCAGAATTAATTTTTTTTTGCCGCCGCCTTCTTCAGCCATGTCCTAACTCCTGCAGAGTGATGAGTGCGCAATTACAGAGGAATCTGCAAAAAATGGAATTTTTTCCTCAAATGCAAGGTGCATGCAGTCTTCCAGTAAAGGGAGTACACATAGCGGTTGGTGCATAAACTAAGCTTAGAAATGTTAAAGGACTCAGTTTGCAGCTACAATCCAGAACTTTGGAGCGCCTTGGTAGTATAAGGAGGGGTGCTTGTCTTTGGCGACCTGCAACATGGCGAGGAACTTGGGAACATAATTTTGTGGTTCTTCACGAAGTTTAAGGTCCCAATAATCATTTTTACCCTGCTGTTTCATTGTCTTGGCGAGGTAGTTTGGTCCACCATTGTAAGCTGCGAGGGCCAGAGCCCAGTCGTAATCGAAACGCTTGCCAAGACGATCAAAATATTCGGCTGCCGCCCGGGTAGATTTTTTCCAATCATATCGTTCATCAACCAATAAACCCTGATCCAAATTAAATTCCTTGGCAGTGATATCATTAAATTGCCACATTCCTAATGCACCAGTTCTGGATTTGGCTTTTGCATTAAAACATGATTCGACCATTGGAAGGTGAGCTAATTCTGGAGGCAAACGGCGTTCATAAAAAATCCGATGGATGTATTTCAAGTATCCATTTTGTCGTGACCTCTGCAAGCAGGTTTCCACCGTCTTAGTTTTGTTGTAGCGCTGGACGAATGAATTAACGCGGGCATTACTCAGATTCCACAACTCAGGATTTTTGTCCTTGATACCATATGACTTAGGTTCATAGGGTTTTGAACTGTAGGGAATATTGTTTCTCGGACTTTTTCTTACAGAACTGCAAGAAGCTAACATCATGCAGACAATAAGGATGATGACAATTAATTGGATTATTGAATTAAGATTTAATTTTTCGGCAGCAAGCTTGGGGACTGGTACCATAAGTTTTCTCCAGTTTAGAATCCATTCTGTGGAGTGTTGGTGAGCTTTGTAACCAAAGTTACAATTTAATATTTTGTTATTAGCAAAGTAATTGGAATAAAAAGACAGTAAATAACTGATTCCAAATAAATTTTATTTTGAGGATTTAAATAGTCCAGCCGCATGCACCAACCACACCATCTATGACCAGATCATTTCCAAATATTGTAGTACTATTTCCATTAGAATCTAATTTTGCGAAGAGAAATAATTATGAGAACTTAACATTTTGCATGGAATTGAAGCGTAGTCGGTTAATTCTTGGAGTTTGGTCATTGCAAAATTTCGCTCTCGATAGTCATCAAATAATCCAAACACCGTGGAACCACTACCTGATACAGCAGCAGCTAAAGCACCAAACTCCAAAAGTAATTCACAAATCTTGTTCAATTCTGGATAGCTTGAGAAAAGTGATTCGTGAAACTGATTTTCGATTTCTGAAGCTAGCATTGTGAGAGTAGTTGGTAGAATGCTATGAGTATGCATTCTTGGTTTGCACATCACGTAGGCTTTCGCTGTGGATATTTTAAACGTTGGAGTAACGAGAAGAATTTCTCCCAAAGGATAATTTTGAAGAGTTCTTAAGATATTTCCACGACCAGTTGCCAAGGTTGGTCTTGGATTCAGAAAAAATGGGACATCTGAACCT
>DPLM01000067.1:3994-4270 GCA_003541985.1 Deltaproteobacteria bacterium
AAAAAATGGGACATCTGAACCTAATTGATCACTAAGGTTCTGCAACTCTTTTTCAGATAGAGGTTCATCATACCAGCGGTTTAGCGCGAGCAATGTAGCTGCAGCATTGCCACTACCACCACCAAGTCCTCCGCCGGTTGGAATCCTTTTTTGCAGGTGAATGATGAGGCGTACAGTCCGTCCTGAAGCTTCTTCAAACAGCTTTAGTGCCCTCCAGACTAAATTGTTGGGCCCTTCAAGTTCTTGAAGGTTGCAGCGAAAACTGAAGCGCTTCAT
>DPLM01000021.1:0-793 GCA_003541985.1 Deltaproteobacteria bacterium
TAATTCGATGGAATTTAATAAAACTGGATCTCACCTTCCCTAAACTCACCCCACCCACGGATTCCCGCTAACTGGCATCGGATTTAGAATCCGTTGTTTTCATCGTCGTCTATGTCTGCATTGTCGTCTGTGTCTATAGAAAGAGGGCTATTTAACCAATCAAGCAGTTCTTCGCTCGTTGATACAACATATCCACCCGCGCTTTTCAAACCAGAAACAAATCCATCAACTGTTTTTTGGGTGATACTGTCATCACACAATCCCTGTTGTTCTAACCAATGAATGGTATTACCGACCACCACAACACTACCTGAGACCACCAACGAACCTACAGCAACTGCGCCAACAGCAACTAAGAGTTCCCCATCGACTCTGCCCGAGATATCTGCTTTTTTGAACTCCAGAGACCATTTCTTGGTTACCAACTGGCAATCGTTATTTTTATTGGCCGTAGTCTCTGGCACAAAAAGACAAGCTGCCAAATTTAAAGTAAGTATCAAAACCAAACATATTGCGATGCACTTTAGTTTTAAAAACATTTAGCCCGCTCCCTTGTGTCTTTAAAAATCTTTACACCTTGCCAGATCTGGTAACAGCGGATTTTAGATCTGTTGATCTAAGTCTTCAGTCTGAATACCAATTAATTTTGTTGAATCATTTGACTGGCTACTATTTGGTTGAATTTCACCAATAGATGCCAAAATTGTTGCATCTACACATTACACCTACTGGCTACAGGAAAAAAATGGCACTTTACATGACGAGAGCAAAACTGAGTAATGAGGCCTTCAAA
>DPLM01000021.1:1160-1396 GCA_003541985.1 Deltaproteobacteria bacterium
AATGACTATGCACAAAATGTATTTCAGCGTCAGCACGGCTGAGATAGTAACTATTGCAGAAGGAACTGCTGCTGCGATGGCCGCTGCTGAAATGGTAATCGGATCTTCAGGAACAACTACAGGTATTGAAGTTATTGAGTTAATTGATTCGAAGTCAATGACTGCCGCCATGGAAACGGCAAATAAGGTGGTTTCTGCTTACCAAGCGCCCAATAAGTAATTAATATTCTTGTCAA
>DPLM01000021.1:1709-2622 GCA_003541985.1 Deltaproteobacteria bacterium
ATAAGTAATTAATATTCTTGTCAAAGGGATCCAGTGCAAATTGGATCCTACCTCCCTTTGTACCTCCTCGCAGCTAATTTAATTAATGTCCGACACTTCTCCCCACTCAGAAAATCGACCTCTGACAGCCTTTGCGATCGTAATTGGAACAGTTTCCCTTTTTGCCTCAGGAGACATTTTAATCAAATATTTAACAACACGTTACCCAGTCGAATTAATCATGGCAATTCGCTCTGTGGCAGGCCTGCTACTTATTTTAGCTTTCTTTTGGCCTCGAATGGGTAGAACGCTATGGCAAATTAAGCGCCCTCGCTTGGTACTTTGCAGAGGCCTAGTCTTGGTGCTGGGTTCACTGTTGATAGGCCATGCTCTGCGGCTCATGCCTGTGGGTGAAACGATTTCCATTCTGTATTCCTTTCCGATCTTAGTCATGATCCTTGCGATTCCTCTAATGGGGGAGCAGGTAAGCGCAATAAATTGGGGGTTTGCCGTATTAGGCTTTACAGGCGTTTTGATGGTCGCGAGGCCAGGAGGGGGTTTAGATACTTTAGGTGTCACCTTCGCTCTGCTGACAGCGATACTGGCAGCTATTTTTCATCTGATGACAAGAGTCATCTCTATGACAGAAACCAGTCATGCTTTGCTTTTTCACACCATTCTGATCAGTGTGCCCTGCTCCTTTATGTTGGCTCTATTTACCTGGGAAGGATATTTGCCAAATTTAATGGATTTTGGTTTGATGGCGCTGCTGGGATTAATCATTATTGCAGCTCACTACCTACTGACGGTCGCCTACAAGTACGCGCCAGCTTCCTTGGTTGCACCTGCCAATTGGGTGCATATTGTCTGGGCAGCTTTATTGGGCTGGCTGTTTTTTGACCATCTTCCAGATCAATGGACGATCCTCGGTATG
>DPLM01000180.1 GCA_003541985.1 Deltaproteobacteria bacterium
AGCGAGTCAAGTGGTGCGTGAGCACGTACGTAAAATCGGCTCCAGCAATGATGGCAATCATCATCATTTCTGCCTGACCCCCCGCCAGAAAAGCCAAGAGCGCATTTAATTCTGATGCGATTCCTAGTTTGATGATCATAATGATAAAACAGCCACTTATGGTGGCTAGAACCAAGCTGTAAACGACTCCAGCAAAAATGTCTTTACGTAGTTCGGTCAGGGTAATCCCTGTGTAATGCACTCCCACGGAGAGTCCTATAAAAAACTGTGCGCACCACATGATTTCTGCTGGTGGGCGGTTATGAATCAGTCCCGATAACGAGACGATTGCTGTCAGGATCATTGGACCAAGTATAGATGCTCCAAAAATTTGAAAACGTTCTGCTATTTTCCAGCCCAACAAACCACAAATCGGCATCAGTAGTATTTCGAAACTATTTACTGAATAAATTGGCACTCCAGGAGGTTTGTGTAAATCAATTTGCCAGATCACCGCCATCAAAGTTGGTACTACCCAAATGATTCCCATTACGCGGGTTGCGTGAATCAGGGAAAGCGATCTTGGGTTGCCCCCTGCTTCCTGACCAAAAATAAGCATGTCTGACAAGCCTCCTGGCATAGACGCGTAATAAGCTGTGGCCTTGTCATAATGAAATACCCGACGAAAGAGCGGATATCCTACGAGTCCAATCATAAGTACGAAGATTGGGATGAATAAAATTGACTGCAGGTAGCGAGGAAAATTATGTAGCACTTCAGGTGTTATGGAACATCCGATTGCGACTCCAAGAAAGGTACGCATGAAATTGCTGAAAGCTCCCATATCCTGCATAGGTTGTCGACAGAGCGCTGCGATCAGGCAGCCTGCCATTGGACCAAGGAGAAGTGGAAGAGGAATTCCCAATAACAGGAAGGCTACTGAACCAACAGAGGCTGCGGCTAAGGCAATCCACCGTCTTCGGTTCAGCCATCTCAAAATAACCAAATTCACTGGGAGTGAACCTTTTTTTGAATTGAGTTGATTAGCGTTGGTGCGAATAGGCTCACTACAGCAAGGACCCAGAGGGTTAAGCAGATGTTGGATTCAAAGAAAATTATTACATCTCCACTACTGTAGATCATAGCCCTACGGAAGTTGGTTTCGATCAGATCTCCTAAAACGACCCCCAGAATAATGGGAGCTAGGGGAAAATCTGCTCGACGAAGAAAATAGCCGACTAGTCCAAAGATAAGAATTAATAAAATATCAAATTCACTTCCATTGATAGTGTATGCGCCAACTACACACAGCATGGTGATCAGAGACATCAAAATCCATCGGGGTGTCTGAAGAATTTTAGCGAATAGGCCAACAAGCGGGAGGTTTAAAATAATCAAAAAGAGATTACCTATGAACATGGAAGCAGCCAACCCCCAAAATACATCTGGACTGGTTTCTAACAACAGAGGGCCTGGTTTGATGCCGAAACTGATCAATCCACCAAGCATCACCGCAGTTGTTTCGCTTCCTGGGACTCCTAGAATAAGCAGAGGTATAAAAGAACCAACGGAGGCTGAATTATTCGCAGATTCTGGAGCAGCGACTCCACGAAGATCTCCACTTCCGAATTGGTTTGGTCTCAGGATTTTCTTCTCTGTTGCATAGGCAATGAAGCTGGCGATGGTTCCTCCTGCTCCTGGTAAGACCCCAATCAAAAACCCTGAAAAACAGCTCCTCAATGAGGTTGCCAAGGATTCTGTAATCTCCTTGAAGGTAATCCACAGGCTTGTTAGTGGCTGCATCTGGGATTGATTGCTTTCCTTTTGTCCGAGCATAATCAGAATTTCGCTGACAGCAAAAAAACCGATCACAACAACGATGAAGTCGATACCATCGTACAACTCCATCATCCCGAAGGTCAATCGACTGACACCGGTAGTGGAATCAATGCCAATTGCAGCAATTGCTAACCCTAAAAACGCAGAAATGGTAGCTTTTAGTAGGCTCCCTTGGCTAAAACTAGACAGAGCAATAAAAGCAAAGACCATCAGGACAGTGTACTCAGCAGGACCAAAATTAATCGCAAGTTCTGCTAATTTTGGTGCGAAAAAAGTGAGGAAAAAGATAGAGAGAGTACCACCAATGAAAGAGGCAATCGCTGACATGGCAAGTGCTTTTCCACCCAGACCTTTTTTTGCCATTGCGTAGCCATCAATAGTGGTGACGGCTGCAGCAGATGTGCCCGGAACATTTAGCAGAATACTCGAGATTGAGTTTCCGTATTGGGACCCATAGTAAATGCCTGCGAATAGGATCATCACGGTTGCTGGAGGAACCTCCAACGTGTAAACGATTGGAAAGAGTACAGCAATGGCATTGACAGGCCCAATTCCTGGCAACATGCCAATCACTGTTCCAAGAAAAACCCCTAACAAAACAAATAGGATATTTTGGAAAGTCAGGGCTGTAGTAAAGCCATCAAAAAGCAGTTGGATGGATTCGATGTTTCCTCCTAGCTCTATTTCAGCCAGAGGCCACGACCTAGGGAGATCCCCAGCAGGTGGTCAAATAGTAATAGACATAGGAGAGAGAGGGTGACAGAACAGAGGGTAGCCTGCTTCCAATTTGCTCCGAAAAGTTTGGCAACAACAATCATCATCACAATCATAGCACCAAGAAAACCCGTGTAGGGAAGGAGCACTGAATAAATGATGATCACAGTTACGAGAGGAAGTCGCTTACGCCAATCCTCCCAAATTTCGATTTCAAACTGATGTTGTGTCGGCCTAAGAATGAGGCCAAAACCAAGTAAAACCAATACGGAGGCAACCATGAAGATCCAATGATGAGGACCAATGTCCCCATTATAAAATCCTACTTGAATGAATTTGCCTGCGTATCCGTAAGCCAAACCAAATCCCAGTATGATGAATGCAGACAATCTGTCTGCTCCTCCCTCTCCCCAAGACTTCATTACTTCATGAAGCCAAGATCTGTTGAAATTTGGGCAACTTTACCAATTTGTCCACCTACAAAGTTCTCAAAATCTTTACCAAAGGAGGCGAAGGGAGCTAGGCCATTCTTGGCACTCAGGTCAGCCCATTGAGTTGAATTAGCAACTTTTGTGACGATGTCCACCCACTCGTTGTAGCGAGCATCTGAAATGTTTTTGGGGACATAGAAACCTCGCCAGTTTGCCCCAATAACGTCATACCCTTGCTCTTTGGCAGTTTTTGCTAAGGGAACAGCTGGTATTCGATCTGGTGCAAGGATCGCGAGTATACGGATGTTACCTTGCTTATCATATTCTACTAACTCGGAGATATCGCCGGTGAAAGCATCGGCTCGCTTGGAAAGGATTTCCAACATTGCTGTACCACCATTGTCGAAGGAGATGTAATTGATAGCTTTCAAATCAGAGATGCCTGCTTTATCAGCCACTATCAGAACTTTCAGGTGATCCCACCCACCTGCGGAACTACCTCCAACAATTGCTGTACGACGGGGATTGTCTTTCATTGCTGTGACCAGATCACTTAAAGTCTTGAATTGAGAGTCTTTGTGAACAGCAATTGCTCCATAGTCTGCGCCCAGGGCGCCGACCCAGCGAACATCAGATGCTTTGAAACCAGAATAAACATTCTGTCCTAGTCGCGCTGCGGTAGCCATACTAGCTGCGACAATCAGATTTTCATCATCACTTCGCTTTGTGACAACGTGGGCATAAGCTTTTCCTCCACCGGCACCAGACATGTTAGTTACCGCCATTGTGCCGTCAATCAGGCCCATGTCTCCCATTACTTGCGCAGCTGGTACACGACAGGTAAAATCCCATCCTCCCCCAGCACCAGCGGGCGCAATACATTCGGTATTGCCCGGTTTAGCCATCACAACTCCAAGCATCGTGGTTGCCGCAATTGCGGTACCAGTCAAAATCCCCAAAATTGATTGCATTGAATTGCGCATGCCATCCCTCCTAAATTTCTTTGAACATGAAATGAAAACGAAGCTTCTCAGTTCGTGAAATCGACAGTCCTTGGATTCCGTCAATTTTTGGAATTGTCACTTCGACTTGGTTAATTTTTAAGGATAAACTCCTTTGCACTTTCGCTGCAAAGAAATATGTTGAACCTCCCTTCAGGTCAATCTTCTGAGTTTAAAATTTTTTGATTCTGTTTCGTGCATACTGTTCATAAAGGTCACAATCAAGCTGAGGCACTGATGTTTTTTGACCCAACACCAAATTATTCAGAATTTCAAAAATTGATGCCTCGCTCACTTGGAAAAAAGATGATGATGTTGATGATGGGATTGTTAGTTCTGATGGTTTGTGCGACGGGATTTATTGGAAATCAAATTGTCACAGGAATCCTCAATGAATATATTGGTCGGGTGGCACTGAATGTTTCCCGCTCAGTGTCTCTTTCACCGTTAGTCACTCAGGGGCTTGTTCAGCTTGAGTCTGATGGGATCCAGAGATACGCGGAAAGTGTCCGTGAGGCAACAGGGGCAAGCTTTGTTGTGGTTGGTGATTATGAAGGCAAACGCTACAGTCACCCTGTAGCTGAGCGCATTGGTAAGTACATGGTTGGGGGGGATAATGAAAGAGCACTTGTACATGGGCAGTCTTATATCTCGATTGCTGTAGGAACTTTGGGGCCTTCTCTACGTGGTAAGGTACCTATTTTCTCAGCTGAAGGAGAAATCCTTGGGGTTGTTTCTGTGGGCTATCTCATCGAGAACCTTCAGGATGTAATACAGCCTTATCAGCAGAGACTTCTTTTCTGG
>DPLM01000178.1:0-3794 GCA_003541985.1 Deltaproteobacteria bacterium
AAGAAGCTCAGACACAAATGCTGGACATGAGTTACTCTGCAATACGCGCTGCTTCTTCTCAAATGAAAGCGCTGACAGACGAAGCTGTCAGCAACTTTGAAAACACCGTGGGTTCCGCGATGCCAAAAGCCAACTGATTTCCGCATTTCGACTGACCTCGCAAAAAGCGTAGTGGTTTCCAACAGAATTTGCTGCGCTTTACTGTTTTTCGCCTCACTTGCTTGCATCCTCACTCAAGCCTAGCTACATTCAGTTACAACGTTTCTTTTCTGAACACGAAGCATCCACTGCAGTCGATTCATGCAATTATCAGCTGAACTTAGCAAACTGGCCAACGCTGTTCACCAGCATGGCGGTCAAACAATCATTGTTGGGGGGAGCGTCAGGGACTATTTGCTAGGACGACTGCATCCAAAAGATTTGGATTTGGAGGTCTACGGTCTTGAAGCCAATGAACTGGAGAAGGTGTTGTCCCAATTCGGCAAGGTTCTTCGAGTTGGCAAAAGCTTTGGGGTACTTAAGCTGATCACACAACGTGCGGAATATGATGTCAGCCTTCCTAGACGTGAAAGTAAGACTGGTAAAGGACACAGGGGATTTTTGGTTGATGCTGATCCCCGAATGACTTTTGAAGAGGCTTCTGCACGCAGAGACTTTACAGTCAATAGCATCGGCTTCGACCCAATTCAAAATCTATGGTTGGATCCCCACCGTGGTCAGGAAGATTTGAAAAAGGGGATTCTACGCCATGTTGGACCCGCATTCGCTGAGGACCCCTTGAGAGTGCTCAGAGGAGCCCAGTTCGCAGCTCGTTTGAATTTTCAATTGGCTCCGGAGACTCTTGAACTATGCCAGACTCTGGATTTAAATGAATTATCTCGTGAACGTTTGCTGGGCGAATTCAATAAACTACTATTACGTGCAGAACGACCGTCCATTGGCCTGGCAATCCTTCGGGAGACCAAAGCCTTGCGTTTCTTTCCAGAGTTGGAAGCCCTGATTGATGTGCCTCAAGATCCGACCTGGCATCCTGAAGGATGTGTCTGGACTCACACGCTGATGGTAGTGGATGAGGCTGCCAAACTGCGTATTGGTGAGGAAAAAGCGGATCTCATTTTGATGTTTGGAGCCCTCTGTCATGACTTCGGCAAACCTGAGACCACGATTTGGAAAGATGGGCACTGGCGTAGCCCTGCACATGATGTTCTGGGAATGAAGCCCACCGAAAAATTTTTAAGGAGGTTAACAGATGAAGCCTCTCTCATTGAAAAAGTGACAGTTTTAGTAAGGGAGCATCTCCGTCCATCTATGCTCTACAACGACCGTGAAAAGGTCACTCCCGGTGCAATTCGAAGACTGGCATTACGCGTTTCTATTCCAGAACTTTTACTGGTAGCGGAAGCTGATCATTTTGGCAGGACTACCGAAGATGCGTTACGTCGCGAATTTCCAGCCCGAAAATGGCTCCTTGATCAGGCATCCCAGCTTGATGTGCACGATGAGAAACCCAAACCCTTTTTACAGGGTCGGCATCTTCTAAAATTAGGAATGCGACCGGGCCCGGAAATAGGGAAAGTTCTCAAAGAAGCCTTTGCACTGCAGCTTGACGGAGCCATCATTAATTTGGAAGAAGCCAAAACTTGGGCCAATCAACGCCTTAATTCCTGATTCGGCAACTGCAACCGTTTGATTTTTGGGAGGGACCGCTTGAGACACTGCTAGAACTAAATCAGAAAGCGCAGAGCAATACCAGCAGCAAATGGATAGGCGTACCAAAGTGAATCACTGAGATAGGCTTGCCAGGTCCACCAGATTGTTCCAATCAAAATGAGCACAGGGAAACAGACAGATCAATGTATCACCAGCCGTGCTGAGTGTTCAATGGGAATTCACAGGTATGGAAAACGAGACTTTCTCCTCAACCCCTTGGAAAGAAAAACTAGAGTATTTAGAACACAACTATAATCGCCAAAAAAATCATCAGGTTCTAAAGAAAAAATTGATAAATTGAATTCTAAAACAGATGAGCCCAGTGAGAAGCTTGCCATAAAGGAGCCAGATGCCACTCTATGAATATGCTTGTGCAGAATGTGGGGAACAGTACGAGATACTGCAAAAGATCAATGAGCCCAGCCCAAAAAGTTGCCCGAATTGCAAACGGCCCGGACTGTACAGGGTAGTTTCCAATTTTGGCACAAAGTTACCTGGACTTGAGAGTCGTCAGGAACTGCACAAGCGCTTGCCCAAGCCTTTGCGTCAGACCAGTAGAACAACAGCAACTCATTCTCATGGACCAGCCTGCGGACACAATTCTGGTTTTTCACAACGTTTGAAGCAATACGAAAAACGAATGTAAACCCCTTCTTCCAAATAAGTTATAAGTGGAAGATTCCTACCTATTAATGTCAATTTACTGAAAGAGCTGATGCCTCATTCCTTTGCATCCCCAGCAGACCAAAATGTGAAGAGTGTTTCTTAACCAAAAATATGTTGGATTGAAAAGTATCTTGTAAAACTATCAGCCTTTGTTAGAGCCCATCTAGGTCGAATTTGATTCGAGTTCGATGATTTTTTCTCACACTTTGTTTAAGAAATTGAACATCCTTTAAACGTTAAGTCTCGACTCAACAAACAATCTTATTTTCAAAACTCCAACGGCAAAATCGATGAAACTGTTCTTAGTTAGACATGGAGAGGTTTTCAACCCAAAGCAAATCATCTATGGTAAAATTCCAGGCTACTTTCTCAGTGAAAAAGGCTGCCAGGACATCAAAAGCACATCGGAAAAGCTGAAGGGGAATGACCCATTTGAGCTGATTTATACTTCACCAATGGATCGAACTCTCCAAAGTGCTGAAATAATCTCCTCTATCGTCCAGACAGATGTCGAAGTGGAACCAAGGATCATTGAGACAGATGTGGGTAGTTTTCAGGGGGGACCTTTTACCGAACTACCCGCAGACTATTTCAGCGATTCCTCAGAGAAATATGGCATCGAGTCGCCACCGGTTGTACTGAGCCGGATGATGAATTGGTTTGAGGAGATCCGCACAAAACATGCTGGAAGGAACCTCATAGCAGTTTCACATCGAGATCCGATTGGCGCTCTAGTGAGCGCATTGAATGAGTCTGCAACTAGAAAGGTTGAAAATTGCTTCCCAGATACAGCTCAAGCTTTCGAAATCGAATCTTTTGGAAATCAATTTACTATCAAACCTCTGAGCTAAGAACAAGACCAGCAGAGTGGAGATCTGATGGTAGATGAAGACCAAATTTCAGCTAAAATAATTCAGGGCGATTTTTCTGAATCTTTGTGGGAATGATTTCTGCCCCAGCCAGGATCAAAAGACTTGCTGCAATCTTTCCGAGGTGGATAAAGTTTCGAGCAGGAATCAACTTTTCGAGCATTACATACAAGGTTAGTCCGCAGATCCAATAAAGGTTCATGATTCCCCTGACAAACAATAACGCCATAATAAACCCGCAGTACCCGAGACAAAAAGCGCCATGCTCCACCCCCATTCAGAAAGCACCTTTGGAGCCAGGTCGCCGCTTTTCTGTAAGATATTTCGAGGGATTTCGGCAATGCTGCAGACATAATTCCTCCACTGCGGTAATTAATAAAGCCCTGCGCAAATCAATATTCCTGCGCTGACAATTTGACTTGTCAAAGATATCTGCATCGGAGACACAAAGCCCCGTAATTCCAGTAGTGATTGGAGAACAGTCGCAATCAAACTGAAAAACACCCAAGCAGCCAGATAGCCTACCAAAAAAGTTGCTGCTAAGATCGC
>DPLM01000178.1:4185-4497 GCA_003541985.1 Deltaproteobacteria bacterium
CTTGGCAGCATCATAGCAATCATCATTACATACCACATCAGCAACACAAGAGCCGCTTAGTCAGGGGACCACACCGCCGGTAACATCATGTCAGACATTCCATCTACTGAGGAGCTATCTTTGAGTGGCAAGTTCATCGTTGATGAACTTGTTCCACTTGAAGACATGTCTTCCTGGACATTTCGCTGGTACCAAATTTCATTTCCACTACGGACATTGGCATCCCCACCCCCACCACTGTGTAAGAAACTATAATCAAAAAATTACGTCTACTGCTACGCTAATGATCCGTCGGTCTCTTGCAAGTAAACT
>DPLM01000332.1 GCA_003541985.1 Deltaproteobacteria bacterium
AGTCAGCAAGACTGCTACAATCTCCCAAGTCTCTGGAATCAAATGAGGACGCAATGCGTGCTCAGGATGATCATCTGCAAACGCTTCACGCTCACCGCCGAATTCCTCATCGATGCGAATTTTCTGATTCTGTAAATCGAACACCAGCCAGTAGGTCCGGTTTTGGAGAATTGCATCATTTCGGAGCTGGCGGAGGGTTCTCGTCAGATAACTCAGTTCCTGCTGAGGAACCTGAGTCATTACAGACTGAAGTTGAGGAATTGTCAGCCCAAGGATTAGGGAGATAACAATGGTAGCAAAGGTCAGCTCAAGGAGAGTAAAACCTTGACGAGCTTTTTCAGCGCGCATCATTGGATGAAATGTCGGCATCCAATTCAGTTCCACCTTCCATCCCATCAGCACCCAGTGACATGATTTCGTAGTCGTTACCGTCACTGGTGTAGACAAACTCATTATCCCAGCCGTCGAGGGGGGGTTGTTTACTTCTCAGGTAAGGTCCATTCCAATTTTTTGGGATAATTCCAACTTCTGGACGCTCTAATAGTGCACTGAGTTTTTGGTCAGTTGTGGGATATCTCCCGTTGTGCAATCTGTACAAGTCCAAAGCAGTCTCCAGACCACGAATCTGCGTCTTAGTAGCATCAACAGTAGCCTGCGAAGCAGAGTCGAACAGTGACACACCAACAATGCCCACCAGCAATCCGAGGATCATGATGACAACCATGACTTCGATGAAACTAAATCCTTTGCGACGACGTTTTGGGCGTAAAAGGGGAAAGATTACTTTAGACATGAAACACTGGAGTGCAGAGTTAATGGAAATTAAAAAAATATAAAGAAGTTATAATGTAACTGCCGAACAGTCGCAATCAACTATGCGGGAAAGTTTGCACTTACTGTAACGGGTAGGGGTTATAGGTTTTCAGGGTGTTAGGAACAAGGACCCCTAGGTGTGACATCAATTTTAGCCGACTCAGATAAGCTGCTCCTCTCATCAGATGTTCAGCGACATCAACGGCGGATCTTTGTTGAGGATCGGCAAGATAAGAGTCCTTGGTCCAAGCATTGAACGCTCCCATCGCAGGGCCACACCAAATCTGATAATCAGCTTCGCGGCCTCTTTCACCGATATTCGACCATCGCGACGACAAACCTAGATACCAGCGAAAAATCAGAGCCATTTTTCGTTTGGGATGATTTTGAGCTCGCTCTACTTGTTGAGGATCACGTTCCAGAAAGAAAGCTTCTGTCTGCTCCCAAATTTCAGTAAGAGGTTGACGAAATACCTGTTTCTCAATCTTATCACGTTCTTCGGTAGGGATTTCGTCAATAGAATCATATCGACGGTACAACTCATAAAGTTTCTGAGCCCGCATTGGAAACATGGTTCCTCGCCTGAGCACCTGTAATTGAACCCCCATCTCAAACATATCTGCAGCTGGAGCCATTGTAACATCTGCCATCTCAGCTTGTGCCAGTAATCGACGGGTATGCTCCGATGCACCAGCCTCGTAGCAGGCCTGATTCACAGAACCTGTTACTACATAAGCAGCACCCATTGCAAACGCTCCCATCACAGCTTCTGGTGTACCCAAACCACCACCTACCCCAATTCTCGTTGAATAAGGTCGTGGGGCCTGGATCTCATCCCGCAACTTAAGCATTGTTGGCAACAGAATTACGAGTGGGCGATTATCCGTGTGTCCTCCAGAGTCAGCTTCCACAGTCAGATCGTCTGCCATGGGCACATGAGCTGCCAAATTTGCTTGTTCCTTTGTTATCCACCCTTTTTCCAAACAATATTTCAAATATTTTTCTGGTGCTGGCTCCAAAAATCTGCGAGCCACCTCTGTTCTAGAGACTTTTGCAATCACCTGATTAGTGATCTTGATACCTCCGTTAGTTTGGCAAAGGCCTGCCACGCGATACCTTACGATAGAGGCAGTCAGATCTAAGAATGCACTCGCTTCAACGCAACGCACCCCGTACTGAAGATACCGCTCGACAGCACCAATTTCCAAAGCTGGTTCACTAGGGCTATGTATCAAATTGAAACCATAGGAGCCATTAGGCAAAGCCTGCTGAATCTTTTGGATTGCGGACTCAATACGAGAAGGTACCAAGCCAGCTGCGCCAAATGAAGCTAAAATTCCTTGTTTTCCGAGAGCAATCACCAGTTCCTCGGAAGCAATCCCATTTGCCATTGCTCCTGCATGATAGGCATAGCGAGTACCATGAGACTGGCAGAATCTAGGGTCCCCCAAAAGCGATGGAGACTGTACTGGTAAGGCTCCGATCAGAGTTTGGGTCAATTGATCTTCACTCGTGGTTTGGGAAGGAATCCATGTACCTAACCCATTAGGACTGTTAAGTAGATAAACTGGTTGGTCAAAATGGAGAAGATGGGCGCGAAGTTCGTGGGGCTGATAGGCAATTTCAGAGCGGGGCACCTCAATTCTTCCTAGTTCGGGAAGTCTGGGATGGTATCGCAGCACGGATTCTTTCACTTATTTTTATCGTTACGAAAAAGGTTATTCATTGATTTTCGCGAACTTTTCACAGCATTTTGTGCTGATCGCTGACGACTTGCAACCACCAATGACTTTGGTTTAAACGTAAGTAGGTTTGCTCGTAAACGCTCAGCCGATCTTGCTGGAATCATAGGGATCAACAGATACAGACTGCGAGGCAGCACCTCCACCTGCAACTGTTGAGTCTCAGACGTCCACCCACCATTTGAGGAAGACATTTGCAAATAATTGCCATGTAATTGAACAAACTCTCCCTTACCAAGCCAATTTTCACTCAGTGGCACATGCTGCCATTTAGCCACTCCATCTGTGGGAAATGACAAATTAGCTGCGTAAACCTGAAGATCATTTGCCTTGAGCAAATTACTGTGATTGATCCGCCAAGAATGTAGAGGTTCTTGGTGTAAAGCTAATCGAAAACGTACCTTGCCCTGATG
>DPLM01000186.1 GCA_003541985.1 Deltaproteobacteria bacterium
GGAGACTCTGATGAAAAGATTGATGAGACCAAAAATTCAACTCATGAAATTAATGGTGAAGAGACGCAGTCACCTGAATCTTGTAGCAAGCAAGAGGGAGAGAAGAATTTAGCAGATTCGGCTATCACTAAATTCGAAGATTTAACAGGCCAAACTAAAGACGGCAGTTCGAAAGGTAAACCAGATGCCTCAACTTCTGTGGTAGAACTGCCAAAATCAGCCCGACGGGGAACCAAAAAATCTCCATCCAATACGACTCGCACTCGGAAAAAGCAAACGACAAAGAGTATTAAAGAACAATCGTCTTCACAATCAGAAGTTGAGGTTTCAGAAATAAATTTATCTCCAGAGAAAAGTGAAAATGTGTCTGACAATCAAGTCGAGTCGCAATTTGATGAGCAGACTGCTGCATCTAAGATTGGGTAATAATGTCTTCCTGGTATCGCAATCTTCCGTCGTTCCAGGAAATTGAACTAACCCTGTCACAGTTAGGTATTACAAATGTAAAATTACAACGCAGACAGATCAAAGCTTGGCTGGAAGATTTGCGAATAAAATATCATCAAAGTTCTTCCGAGAGCGATCTACCCGATTGGATGCGCTCTCGTCAAGGGATTCTGTCTGAAGTAAAGGAGAAATTCTCTAAGAGAAAGCCATCACAACTTTCCCCAGTTATTAACGCTACAGGCATTGTACTCCATACCAACTTGGGCAGAGCCCCACTTGGTGAAAAACTCTTGGCTCAGACAATCCCCTCATTATTCCAATATTCTGACCTCGAATTAGACTTTGTTACCGGTGAAAGAGGTCAACGAACGGATCGTGTTGAAAGCTTGCTTTGTAATCTCAGCAAGGCCGAATCAGCAATTGTCGTTAACAACAATGCTGCAGCAGTTTTTTTAATGATGAAAGCCGTATGTGAAGGAGGAGAGGTACTGGTTTCCAGAGGTGAGTTGGTTGAAATTGGAGGATCCTTTCGAATTCCTGATATCCTCAGGGAAGCTGGGGCAAAGCTCATTGAAGTCGGTACAACAAACAGAACTCGCCTCAGTGATTATCAAAAAAACCTTAGTGACAGAACAATCGCTGTCCTCAAGGTGCATCCCTCCAACTACTCTATTCAGGGTTTCACTGAGGAAGTCTCTTTAAGTGAATTGGTTGGATGGTCGAAAAAAGTTGAAATACCAACTCTTTATGATTGGGGGAGCGGGACTTTTTATAGATTTCAACAACCTGTACTTCAACATGTTCCTACAGTTCAACAGGAGATGGCAACTGAAGTTGATATAATGTGTTTTAGTGGAGACAAGCTACTCGGCGGCCCCCAAGCAGGTATTGTTCTTGGGAAAAAGACTTTTTTGGAGAAAATGAGGAAACATCCTCTCTATCGCACTGTCCGACTTGATAAGGCTGCTCTTTGTATTCTTGAACAAACCCTGATTGCTTACGGGAGCATGAGTAATGTTGTTCAAAACATCCCTACTCTTGAATTTCTAGAAAGAACAAAGGACGAGATTCTCGAATATGTGAATGATCTGTATAGAACCATAGACATAAGCCCTGAGTGGAAATTGACCATTCGTGAAACTGAATCTATGGCAGGAGGTGGGGGCATACCTGAAATAAAATTGCCTTCCATGGCTCTTTGTTTGAATCATAATAGACTTTCAGCTACAGAAATTCACCAAAGACTTCGCTCCCGAAAACCTGCCATTATTGGGGTAATCCGGAAAGATAATGTTCATTTAGATCTGCGTACAGTAATGAAATCTCAGTTTAATTCTCTTAGAGAAAGTCTTCAGTTACTAGTTTCGGTATGAGGATTTTGCTGACAGGTGGCAAGGGCATGCTGGCTCAAGACTTTTTATCTGTTTTAGATCAATTCCCAGAATTTGAGTGTTACGCTCCCCTACGCAAGGAATTGGACATTACGAATCAGAAGCAACTAGAGAGCATTATCAAAAATTATAGACCGGAAATCCTCTTAAATTGCGCAGCATACACAAAAGTAGATAAAGCAGAAACAGAATCAGCAATTGCATTCAGTGTCAATGGGACCAGTGTTGGAAAATTAGCTGAAGCTTGTCATCGATCTAGGGTTAAGATCGTTCATTTGTCCACGGATTTTGTTTTTGACGGACGTAACAGTACCCCTGTTACTGAATATAACTACACGGCACCACTCGGAGTATATGGGAAGAGCAAACGAGACGGGGAAGCGAGAATTGAAGCCAGTGATGCTGATTGGCTAACAGTAAGAACGTCATGGTTGTTCGCTTCTCATGGAAATAATTTTGTTCGCACAATGCTCCGACTAGGAAGTGAAAGAAATGAGATCAAAGTTGTTTCAGATCAATTTGGTTCACCTACTTGGACTGTAGATTTAGCTTTGGCACTTTGCCAACTCATCAGAATAGATGCGAAGAATTATTTTCACTTTGGGGGTTTGAACTCTTGTAGTTGGTTCGAGTTGGCAAGTTATACGATGCATAAAGCCCATCAAATGGGCCTACTCCTAAATCTACCAAAGGTCATCCCCATTCAAACACATCAATATCCGTTACCTGCTCCCCGACCACCTTATTCAGTTCTTTCAACCCTACGTTACCGGGAATTAACAGGTTTTCAGCCTATGAAGTGGGAAACAGCTGTTGACTCCGTTCTCAAAAGAATCCGAGAGAAATCCCAAAATGAATGATATTAAGAATTGGCATTCAGATGCATTGATCAATATTCAGCGTTTTTTGGATAAATACTCAACAAAATGTACAACGCATCTCCCCCTAGTTGATGTGATGCGCTTTCGAATCAACGCAATCCTTGGATCTGAGCCAAATCAACTTCGATGGTCTGATGCCGATGCTGAGGAATTACTGGCACTGATCAAAGCCTATAAGCACATTTTAGAAATTGAACAGCAGAATATTGCACAATTGGAGACAAGCCTAGAAGCCCAACTTGGCATTGCTAGCCTGAGAGGTGCATGAAATCACTATTTGAATCCACCCAAGAAGTTCTGCTTTCAAAAAATATCGAACAAAAGACTCAGGCAACCCAAAAACTTAGACAAGATTTTGAAGATAATAAACTCAACCATGAGAATGTTTTTCATATCAAAGATGTAGTAGAAGCAGGTTACCCATTATTCCTGAATTTTGTTGCTCCAAAAGACTTACCAAGAAGACGACTAGGATCCTCTCTCGATAAAATCGCACTGCTGCACTCCCTCGCTCACATTGAATTTAACGCAATTAACCTTGCATTGGATGCGGTTTATCGTTTCCAACAAATGCCTCGCGGCTATTATGCTGACTGGCTGAAGGTTGCCGCTGAGGAGGCCGGGCATTTCAAGCTTCTGCAAAATCGTCTAGCCCAACTGGGCAGTGCATACGGTGACTTTCCTGTTCACTCGGGTTTGTGGGAAATGGCTGAAAACACTGCTCATGATGTTCTAGTTAGGATGGCGCTAGTTCCACGCGTAATGGAGGCCCGTGGGCTTGATGTTACCCCCGGAATGATCTCTAAGCTGAGAGAGATCCAAGACTCTGAATCTGCGCAGATACTACA